>JAXVQY010000231.1:0-2060 GCA_037303805.1 bacterium
CTCAGATATATGCCTTGAATATTTCAAATGATATGTATACTCTGGCATCACTTTTTCTTCAAACAAAGAGAATTATGACATGCTCAGAGAATCTTTATGGCAACATGCCATGGCCTATCTTGACGGCAAACAGGCAGAGATGTTTCAACTGCTGAAAAATATTGTAGAAATAGAAACCCCCTCTTCCGATAAAAACGCAATCAATCGTCTTGCCAGTCATATTGATACTTACTGTGACGCCATGGGGCTGGCCTGCAGAAAAGAACATTATCCTGATGCCGGAGATTCTCTGACGGCTCGTACCAGAGGAGAAGGAAAACAGCGACCTGTGGCATTGCTCGGTCACATGGACACCGTTCATCCTGCGGGAAGCTGGTCCGAAGTTTTCCGTTGCGACGGCGACCATCTGTACGGTCCGGGGGTCTTTGACTGTAAAGGCGGCATAGTCATCGCTCTGTTTGCAATTAAAGCTCTGGCAGCCTGCGGGTATACGGAGCGTCAGCTCAGACTCGTACTTTCCAGCGATGAAGAAACCGCCCACATGCTTTCACAAGGCCAAGGAGGCAACCTTTTTGCCAGAGAGTGTGCAGGGTGTGCCGCTGCCTTCAACTGCGAAAGCGGCTCCCTTCAAAATGAAATCATCACGGAACGCCGCGGCGGTGCCGTCATGAGTATTCATGTCACAGGCATTGCCGCACATGCAGGTCGCAATCCCGAAAAAGGCGCCAGTGCCATACGCACCGCCGCCAGGCTCATAGAACACATTGAATCTCTTACCGATTCATCAGGAACGCTGTTCAACTGCGGGAAAATTTCCGGGGGAACAGGAGCCAATGTCATTCCCGACTCCTGCTCCATCACCCTGGGACTGCGTTATCATACGAATACCGACTATGACGCGGCGCTGGCCGAACTCAAAGCCATTTGCGACCGGATCCCCATACCTGGGACCTCTGCAGAGCTCACCGTGCTCGGCCGTTATCCTGCCATGGAAAAAACGCAGAACACGGACAAACTGGCCGCACTTTACGATCAGGCGTCCCGCAAACTCGGACTGGGACCGGTAACGGCTTTGTCTGCCGGCGGCTGCTCCGACAGTGCCTTTGTGACCCAGATAGGCGTTCCTGCTCTGTGTTCTCTCGGCATAAGCGGAGCCAATGCCCATACAAAGGAAGAATACGCGCTGCTGTCCTCTATGATTCCGCAATGCAAAAAACTGGTCACCACCATTCTTTCCCTGCCGGAAGACGAATAACAAATCGCTTCTTCCCTTCAAATCAAGGTACAACCAATGCCTACTTCCGTAAAAAAATTTCAGTTCCCCAACTCTCTCGTCATCGTCTTTGCCATGATGATCCTGGCAGCCCTGCTTACGCACGTGATCCCGGCAGGCAGTTACGATCTCATTGCCGGAACCAAACTTCTGGATCCGGCAACATATCACTCCATCCCTCAGCAGGGAGTCTCTCCCTGGAAACTGATAGACTCCGTATTCACCGGTATGGTCAAGGCCGGTCCCATCATCGTCTTCACTTTTCTGGTCGGCGGATACTTTCAGGTGCTCATTGCCGGCAATTCCGTGGACGCCTTCATCAGCTGGCTCGTCCACAGACTCGGAGATCGCTCTTTTCTCATTCTTCCTGCCATCGTCCTGATAATGAGCATTCTCGGCGCCTCCGGCGTCATGGCCAATCCTGTGGTGGCCACCATTCCCATCGGCGTCCTGCTTGCCCGCAAGCTCGGGGCCGACAAAATAACCGGAGTCGCCATCATGTTTCTTGCCGCATACGGAGGCTATGCAACGAGTCCCGTATGTGCCATGACCGTACAGATTGCTCAGCAGATTTCCGGCCTGCCCATGCTTTCCGGTTTCGGTTTCCGCTGCGCCGTATGGCTGATCTTTCTCATTCCTACAGCCGTATTCATCCTGCGCTATGCACACCGGGTACGTCTTGATCCTCAGTCCGGCATACTGGCCGATGAACAGGAAGAGGATTCTTATGAGACGCCGAGCGTGCCCTTCAATTCCAGACATGCTCTTGCTCTCCTCGGACTCGTGG
>JAXVQY010000232.1:0-3588 GCA_037303805.1 bacterium
GGTTCCTGAGCCATGGGGTCATCGGTCATGCTGTAGGCACGGGCGCGGCAGCCGCCGCAGACCTTGTGGTATTCGCACACCCCGCATTTGCCCTTGTAGGCGCTCTGGTCGCGGAACTTGAGGAACCAGGGGGTCGTCTTCCAGAGTTCGGGGAAGGGGGTGTCGCGCACGTTGCCGCAGTCCAGCGTAAGGTAGCCGCAGGGCTGAAGCTGGCCGGTATGGCTGATGAAGCAGAAGCCCGTACCGCCGAGGCAGCCTCGGGTCATGGCGTCCATACCGAAGTTCTCCATGTTGACGGTCACGCCTTCCTCGCGGGCTCTCTGGCGCATGATGCGGTAGTAGTGCGGTGCGCAGGTGGCCTTGAGGTGCATGGAGGTCGTCTTGCGGAAGTCGTAGAACCAGTGCAGCACTTCCTCGTATTCCTCGGCGGAAATGACCTCTTCCTGAATTTCGGCGGCCCGTCCCATGGGCACGAGAAGGAAGATGTGCCATGCCGCGGCGCCGATTCTTTCGCACAGGTGGAAGATGTCCTTGAACGAGTGCAGATTGCTCTTGGTCACCGTGGTGTTGATCTGGAATTCCACGCCTTCGGCCTTCAGGTATTCGATGCCGCGCATGGAGGCGTCGAAGGCTCCGGGCACGCCGCGGAAGGCGTCGTGGCTTGCGGCGTCGGCTCCGTCGATGGAGATGGAGCAGCGCTGGAAGCCGGCTTCCTTTATCTTGCGGGCGGACTCGGGCGTGATGAGCGTGCCGTTCGGCGACATGACGCAGCGCAGGCCCTTGTCGCGGGCGTAGGCGGCCAGTTCATAGACATCGGCGCGCATCATGGGATCGCCGCCGGTGAAGATGATGATGGGCTCGCCCACTTCGGGGAAGGTGTCGATGAGGGCCTTGGCCTCCGCGGTGGAGAGCTCGCCCGGATAGGGTTCGGGATGAGCCTCCGCGCGGCAGTGCTTGCACGCGAGGTTGCAGGAGCGGGTCACTTCCCAGGCGATGAGGCGGCACTTCGGAGAACCGTCGGGCAGGAAGCGCGACTTTGCCGTGGCGGGATGGCCTCCGGGGGCTCCGTCGGGAATGCGGCCCATGGGATGGCCTCCGGGATGGCAGGCACCCAGTGCGGACATGGCGGAGTCGTGATGGCTCATCAGCGAATCCATCCTTCGCGGAGGGCTTCCACGGTGAAGTAGGTGATGATCATCTTGGAGCCGGCGCGCTTGAGGCCGATGAGGGATTCCATGATGACGGCCTTGCGGTCGATCCAGCCGTTCTGTGCCGCGGCACAGATGAGGGAGTACTCACCGCTTACCTGATAGGAGACCAGCGGCACGTCGAAGGTGTCGTGCATGAGACGGATGATGTCCTGATAGGGACCGGCGGGCTTCACGATGAACATGTCCGCGCCTTCGTCGATGTCGGCCTGCATTTCACGCAGGGCTTCCTGAGCATTGCCGGGATCCATCTGGTAGGTGCGGCGGTCGCCGAAATGAGGGGTGGATTCCGCGGCGTCGCGGAAGGGACCGTAGTAGGCGGAGGCGTACTTCACGGCGTAGGACATGATGGGGGTTTCTTCGAAACCGGCCTTGTCCAGAGCCGTGCGCAGGGCCAGCACGCGGCCGTCCATCATGTCGGAAGGAGCGATGATGTCGGCACCGGCCTCGGCCTGGGACACGGCGGTCTTGGCCAGCAGATCGAGGGTCTGATCGTTGAGCACGTGTCCGGTCTTGTCTCCGTCGGCAATGATGCCGCAGTGGCCGTGGGAGGTGTATTCGCACAGGCACAGGTCGGTGACCACCACAAGATCGGGCCAGTTCTTCTTTATCATGCGGGTGGCGCGCTGCACGATGCCGTCTTTGGCATAGGCGCCGGATCCCACGGGATCCTTTTCGGCGGGAATGCCGAACAGCAGCACGGCACGAAGACCGAGCTTCACGGCTTCACCGATTTCCTTTTCCAGTTCGGCGAGGGAAAGCTGATACTGGCCGGGCATGGAGGCGATGGGCTGACGGAAGGATTCGTCGGGCGTGTCCACCACGAAATAGGGCATGATGAGATCGACGGCAGACAGGGACGTTTCGCGTACCATGTCGCGGATGGCGGGAGTGCGGCGCAGACGGCGGCCGCGATGGAAGGAAAGGTTGGTCATGAGAATATCCTTTGCGCCCGAAAGGCGCGTCGAAGGTCAATGAAAACGTGAAGGAAGATAACACCGCCCCCCGGCTTTGAAAAGGGCCGGGGGCACAATTAGAGCAGTAGAACTTTCGTCGTCGCGTCCGCTGCGGAAGCATTGATGGGCGCAGGGAGCCGGACGGGCAGTCAGGGAACGGGGAGAACGGTTGCCGACGGCTGCTCAGAGCTGAAAGAGAAAGACCATGACGGGCATGGTGATGACGCAGAGCAGCGTGGAGACCACGTTGATGAGGCTGGCGTATTCGCCGTTGTGTCCGTAGAGATGGGCCATCTGCGTGACGGTGGAGGCGCAGGGCGCGGCGGCGGCCAGAAAACTGATGAGAAGAATGGTGCTTCCGTCTCTGGTCCAGCCGGAAAGACCGCTGATGCGGAACAGTACCAGCGTGACGAGCGGCAGAACGAGAAGGCGCAGGGCCACGATGAGCGGCAGTTTTCTGTAGGCCAGAATCCGTTTGAAGTTCACGGAGCCTATGAGCATGCCCGTGACGATCATGCACAGGGGGCCTATCATGCTGCCAACGGCGTGTACGGCAAGACGCGGCACCTCGGGAAAATGCAGGCCGGAAACAAAGAGCAGCGCCCCGGCAAACATGGCGAGTATATTGACGTTGAACAGAATGTTCCGGAGATGCATCTGTCCGTTTTTATGCAGCAGCGTGTAGCAGTGCGTCCAGAACAGGGCCGTCTGCCCGATGAGAAAGCCGCTGGTGTAAAGCACCCATTCCGGGCCGAAGACGTAGACGACGATGGGAATGATGAGATTGCCGCCGTTGGAATAGATGGCGGAGGCCTGTTCCACGGGGTCGAGCCTGAGCGGACGACGGACGAGAGCGTTGAAGGCGATGGCCAGAGACTGGGAAAGAGCGGCGGCGACAAGAGAAAGAAAGAGTCCGTTCAGTTTTTCCCCGGAAAATTCCACCTGAAAGGCGTCGAGCATCATGCACGGGCCGACTATGTACAGGGCCACGGCGGCAAGAGGGGCGCTGTCTTCGGCCCGGAGCAGGCGCAGCCGGACCACGGCGTAGCCCATGAGCACCATGAGCAGCATGGCCGCTATCTGCTTGGCGAGAAGAAGGGAAATAATCATGGAAGGCTCTTTCCGATATGGCACCCGGAGATCGGCGCTTCATCGGGAAGCGTCGCGGAGGCGGAAACAAAAAAGTATCGAGAAAAACGGGGAAGCTCTTTCGAGCCTCCCCGTCGTCGTTTACTTGATGCCGATTTCCTCGTCGGTGAGGTAGCAGGCCGGATCTTCGGCCCATTCGTCACCGTAGTAGGCCTCGGCGCGGGAACGGAAGTTGCCGCCGCAGATGTTCAGGAAGCGGCACTTGGCGCAGCGGCCCTTGACGTAGGGCTTCTTGTCCTTGAGCTTGTGCAGCAGTTCGATGTTCGGGTCGTCCC
>JAXVQY010000233.1:0-10529 GCA_037303805.1 bacterium
CTTTTATTCTTCGCGGTTTCCTTATCGGCAGTTCCGTCGGCATCTTTGCCGTGCTTCTCGGCTTCGTGAACACGGCGGAAGGCATCGTTTTCGGCTCCACCATGGGACTGCTTGCCGGACTCACCTCGGCCAGGCTGTATGAGAAAAGAATGAAGGACAAGGAAAAGAACGGAAAATAACCGGCAGCCCCCTCCATCTCGGAACCCGGATTTTCTCCCGGATCCTCCGTCCCGGCGGCAGGAAACGGTACGCTGTTCCCTGCCGGACTGGGCAATGCCTTGCGGGGCCGCGTCTGAAAGACATGCGATGGAAAAGAAGCATCGGCTGTTGCAGGAGATGCCCTGCATTGATTTTCCCCGATGATTAAACGAACAAGGCGGGCTGAAACCCGCCTTGTTTTTTGTCCATGTGTCGATCCGTCAGCTCTTGCGTCTGGCACAGAAGCTCAGAAGACGGGAAAGGAATGCCAGCGCACGCTGGAAGGACTGCTCATCCGCAGCCAGAGACTGCGGCCGCGGAAGCTGGATGACAAGTCTGCCGTAGACCCGCTCCTGACAGAAGGGAAGCAGCGTTCTGGGCATGGAAAGCGTATCCCGGGCGTCGGAACCGAAAAGCAGAAGCACCCGGGGATTCAGAAGTTTCACGCCTGACCAGAAAAGGGCCGGCCCGTCCTCCGGCTTTTCTCCCTCAAGACCGCAGGGCCAGAAGACATGGGTCCCTCCAGGATGCCTGAGCTCCATGAGCATGCGCACGATGACCTGTCTGCGCACATCGTCCGGCGTACCGGTAAGGTCTTCACCGAGGCCGGTATACGTCCAGAGTACGAGAGGGCGAGGCGGCAGAGGTCGACGATTTTTGAGAACAAGCCAGCGTTCCGGCCATGCCTCCACAGGCAACGCTCCCGGCGTCGCCAGAATTCCCCCGGCAGAGCGGACAGACTGCTGGCGGGAAGACGCGGAAGACTCTCCTGCAGCAGATGTCCCGGGACGCTGAGTCTGGCGGACGTCGGACGAGGCTGCTTTTCTGGCGGAGCGCGATGGTCCGGAAAAGTTCCCAGTCTGACGGGGCGCCTCCGCAACGGAGGGCGCTTGAGCAAAAGCAGCCGGGGACGGCTGTTCCTCCGTCTGCTCGGATAGGCCGCCGCGCAGTTCAGCCACGCGCTGCTCACTTTCGAGAAGCAGCGCGGAAAGCCCGGCCTTGATCCAAGGGCGCACTATGGCAGAGCGGACCCTCATGCGTAAAGACTGCGGAGCCAGTCGATGATTTTCCAGGCGACCTGCGGTTTGGGCATGTCGGGCCACACTTCCTCCCGCCCCTGGGCATCGGCCACATACACACGGTTGGCCGCACGTCCGAAGCCGTCGGAAATACGATTGCCCACAATGATATCCGCGCCCTTGCTGGCAAGTTTATGATGCACGGCAAGCCCCAGGGCGTCCATATCAGGCACACTTTCCGCGGCGAAGCCCACGACCACCTGCCCTTCGGAACGCTCCTCCGACAATGTACGGAGGATGTCGGCATTGGGCAGGAACGAAAGCGTGAATCCGTCCGCTGCCCTGTCCTTCTTGAACTTGCCCGGCCCGTGAGGTTCGGGCCGGAAGTCCGCTACGGCCGCCGTGAACACACCGGCATCGGCCGAGGGCCAGAGCATGCGGGCACGGTCCAGCATCTGCGCCGCACTCGTCACATCATGACGATGGAACGCCGGATCGTCGGGCATCCAGAGATCCACGGGACCGCAGACGGCATGCACTTCCGCACCGCGCAGCCATGCCGCAACGGCAATGGAGGCTCCCATGACGCCCGTGGAGGCATTGGTCCAGAAACGCACGTCGTCCCAGGTCTCACGGGTGGGGCCCAACGTGAGCATGACGGTCTTGCCTTCCATGTCCTGCGGGGTCAGCGCCTTCAGACCGGCAAGATAAATCATGCGCAGGTCGGCGAGTCGCCCCTGACCCTCGTCGTGACAGGCCACGATGCCGCTGTCCGGCCCCACGAACGTGAACCCGCGCTCGCGCAATGTTTCCACGTTGGCCTGCGTGGCGGGATTGCGCCACATACGGGGATTCATGGCCGGAGCCACGACTACGGGACCGTCGAAGGCCAGAGCCTGCGCGGAAAGCATGTCGTCCGCAAGCCCGTGGGCAAGACGGGCCAGCATGTCCGCCGAAGCAGGCGCTATGACCATGGCATGAGCTATCTGACCGGGCTCAAGGTGTTCGAACGGCGTATCACCTCCGAACATTTCCTTGTACACGGGTGACGCACCGAGGGCTTCGAAGGTCAGGGGCGTGATGAACTTCTGGGCGGCGGCGGTAAGCGTGGCGCTCACTCCCGCACCGGTATCCTGCCAGCGGTGCACCAGCTCGGCCACGCGGAAGGCAGCTACGGAACCGCAGACGCCCAGATGCAGCCTTTTGTCCGAGAAGCGCTTGAACAGCAGATGCTTTTCCATACCGGGATCCTATTCGGAAAGTTTGGTCACCGAACCGGAAGACGAACTTCCGTAGGACGATCCGGACGTGCCGGAATACGTGGAACCGGAATACGACGAGGAAGAGGACAGACCGCTGTCCACTCTGTTATGCACCTCGGGAACCAGGCTCAGGATATCCACGTTCACACCGTTGACCACCCAGACATCCATGGAAGTGTTCACCACACCTTCACGATAGAAAATGGCCGCATAGTGGGGAGACTTCTCATAAAGCTGAACGGAACGCACGCCCACGCTGGAGCCGCGCAGCTGCCAGCCCTGACGTGCCATGTTCTGCATCATGACATTGGCAAGAGACGTGCCGTCCACACGTCCGCTGAACGATTCCAGGCCGAACTTGCTGCCGTCGGGGCCGACGGTGACCAGCGTCTCGGAAGGAATGGTGCTCATGGGCGCCGGAATGGGAACATCGCGGAACTGGGAAATATAGGTTTCGGTAATGCTGGGCTGCTCAAAGGGATTGCTGATGGAAGACATGTTGGAACAGCCGGTAAGCATCATGGCCGCGGCCAGTCCGGCGAACAACGTGCGAGCTTTCATGAAAGGCACCTCCGAAGGGGGGAAAATACTTGCGCGGGAAAAAGGAAAACGGCCAGAAAATGGCCTGATTTCTCCGCCACATGTCCATGCATACCCTATGCTAAAACAGCGGGATGTGCAAACGGCTTTCACCGCATCCGGACACGGATCAGCAGCCTCCGCCGCCCCCGCCTCCGCCGCCGCTTCCGGCACCGCCTCCACCGTCTCCGAAAGAGCTGGATGACGACGCGGACGAACCTCGGGAACCCTCATAAGACGAGATGCTTCTGTCGGCCTCGGAAGAAAAGGCTCCCGCAAACGCCGGGGACAGTGCCTGAGCTTCAGACGCCGCAGAGGCCGTGATGACACCCGAAAAATGCGCTCCCCAGGCCTGCTCCAGATCAAGAGCGACG
Organism: bacterium; assembly: GCA_037303805.1. Classification (GTDB taxonomy): domain Bacteria; phylum Desulfobacterota; class Desulfovibrionia; order Desulfovibrionales; family Desulfovibrionaceae; genus Mailhella. The sequence goes on from JAXVQY010000233.1 coordinate 3,433, forward strand.
GCATAGGGCAGAAGTTCCCTGTAATGCTCAAGTGTCCGTTCCGGAGGATTGAGGGCGTTCAGTGCCGGGCCTTCCGCCATGCGGATATAGAGGGCAAGGCCCTCTATTTCATCGAGCAGGGCACGGGCTTCCCTGGTAGGAGCATCCATGATGAAGGAAAAGCCGTAAGGAATAAGCAGAGCAAGAACAGCCGCCGCGATTTCGGTCGGCGAAAGCAGATCGACGGCATCTCCGCTTATGGAGGCGATGAAAAACAGCATGAATCCCAGTGCCGCCGTCTGAAAGACCAGCAGAAACAGAAACGCTCCGTACTTGCGCGAACGGAAAAGAACGACGGCTTTCCGAGCCAGCACACGGGAAAAGGCAAGAACAAAGCACAGCATCACGAGAGAAGACACGGCATTGCCGGGCATGACACCGCCCGTGAGGTATCCGGTGATGACGACAAGCCACAGGACCGTCATCACGATGCCCAGAAACATCCAGACGGAACTGAACAGGCCCTGAAACAGCCCCCCGCCCGCGCCCTTCCACATTTTTCCGTAATCCCGGCGAAGCTGCTCCGTCATGGCTCGACGCATGGAGGAAAGTTCGCGGCCGTGCTCCCTGTCCACGGGAAGACGATCCTGAAGCTGCTCCAGAATACGGTTTTCCTCGGCGTAGGGAGACGTTCCGCTGCCGCGCGACAGAGAAAAACCCTCCCTGGCATTTCCCTCGATGCGACAGCATCCCCGACCGGTCAGGGAAATGACGGCTGCACCGAAGCACCCCGGCGTCACGTCCGTCTTATGAAAAAGAAAGGCCGCAGCGGCAGGAGAAAGCAGAGACGAGTCTCCCGTCTGTGCCTGTCCACGGGCCAGAGGCGGATGAAAAAGAGGGACGACGACTCCCTTTTTCGGATCCCTGCCGGTAAGAAACCACACAATGAAAAAATAAAGAAAAAGCCATACGTCCAAGGCGGCGAACAGCAAGGTTCCCGGGAAAGGAAGCGCTCTTTCGTCCGGCACGACAAAGCCCTTCTTCCAGCCTGCCGCCACGGTAAATTCCTCGCCGGGACGTACGGCACGCTGCGTTTCAAAACGCATGACAAGACGGTTGTCCCTCATTTCCCGGCTCATCGTCACGGGGGAACTTCGGCTTCCGGCCCTCCCCAGCCAGGCCTTCTGGCCGAAGAAAGGCGCACCGGCAGGGCACAACACCGTACAGACCGCCCGGTCGACAGGAGCTTCCCAGCCGCTTCCCGTCACATTCCACGTCAGCTCGTCGTTGTCTTCAAAAAGACCGGTCTGCCCGGTCATGCGGTAGGCGAGAAAAAATTCATGCCTGCCGGGAGAAAGAAAACTGTTCCGGTCACGCTGGTACACGCGCACGAGTCCGGGTTCCCGGCTCACGTCATTCACAGGAAGAGAGCGGCCGTCCAGACGCACTTCCAGAATGCTCATGGATGCGCGCCCCTGCCCGCGCCAGCGCGTTACGACAGGGACATCCCGGAATATCCCGTGAAAACGCCCCTCTTCCGGAATATCCACATCCAGCGTTTCCTTTACGATGATATCGCCGTTGCCTTCCACCTCGATGAGGGCATCAAAATTCCGTACATGAACGGGTGCGGCCGCACAGTCCACAACCGCCATGAGACAGAATACCAGTGCCGCCAGCCACTGCTTCATAGCTTTCTCCCGAGTCATCCGCGCGGATTCTGAAACTACTGCTCCCTGTTCTTGTACGACCGTTTCCGGTTAAAATAAACCGGAAACGTCCACGGAAGTCGGTTGTTTTCCCCGGAAAATGCAAGCCGAAGGCTTTTTAAACGACAAAGGGAAGGCGCCGGACCTTCCCTTCAAACAATGGTACCGTCTTCTGCCGGACCTGTTTCCGGCCGGTCAGCGTTCCCCGCCGCCCGGCCGTACAAAACTCCGTGCTACACGGGGTATCCCGCAGGAACCCCGGCCTCCTTTTCGTCGGAAAGTTCGAAATATTCCATTTTACGGAATCCGAAGCAGCCTGCCACGAGATTACCGGGGAACTGCATGATGCGGTTGTTCTGATCGCGTACCGTGCCGTTGTAATAGCGACGGGCCATCTGAATATCGTTTTCCAGATCGGTCAGCGAATGCTGAAGCTGAAGAAAATTTTCATTGGCCTTGAGTTCGGGATAGGCTTCCGCCACGGCCAGAAGACGTCCCAAGGCGACATTCAGCCCCTTTTCCGCTTCACCCACGGCCTGCACACTGCCGCCGGAAGCCTTCATGCCCGCCTCTCTGGCACGGGATACCGCTGCAAGGACATCTTTTTCATGCACGGCATAGCCCTGCACCACGCTCACCAGAGAAGGAACGAGATCATGCCTGCGACGAAGCTGGACATGAATACCGCTCCAGGCTTCCTCGGCAAGATTTCTGCCCCGCACCATGGCATTGTAGAGAACAATGATCGCCAGCATCAGAACCAGCGCGAGAACAGCCACGATCCCTGCAATCATCATGAGCGTTTTCCCCTGCGGCAGAACGTTGAAACAGGTCGGGCGCACCATGGATCCCGACCGACGACAAAAAGACTTCTTCCGTCACTCCGGACGGGATTCCCCCGAAAAACCTGTCTGCAGGACCTCCTCCGGTCCGATCAGACCCGCCCCCGCTGTCGACGGAGTCCTCCGACTTCCACCGTCCGGTTCCGTCGGAAAAGGCCAGTTTTCGACATCAAAAGGCACGGTTTTGCGCATGCTCTCCAGAAGTGCCTCGACTTCCTCTCTCTGATGCGGAGAAAAAAGCAGCTTGAACAGAGCCTTCCGGGGATCGAGCACCGTCAGCATGACCAGATGGCCGCCTCCCCCTTCCAGAAGATAACGAAAAAGACCCGTATCACGCGGAGCAATACGGATCAGCAGCATCTCGGACATGCGTGCCGCAGGAAGACGAACGGGCTTTCGCCGCCTTGCGCCCACCCCGCCGACGGGAACAGACGCAGCGTGCTCCCCCTCCTGCGGGGGAAAGGCGAAAGCGCTCATCACTACTTCATGCGGTATGTAATGCGTCCGCGGGTAAGATCGTAGGGCGAAAGCTCGACCTTCACGCGGTCGCCGGGCAGGATGCGGATATAGAACTTGCGCATCTTGCCGGAAATATGGGAAAGCACTTCATGGCCGTTTTCCAGCTTCACGCGGAACATGGCATTGGGAAGAGCTTCTTCCACGATGCCGTCCACTTCAATGGCGTCTTCTTTAGGCATGGTTCCTCCAAAAAAACAATCGAGATACCTTCCCCGAATATGAGGCCTCTGTCAAGGAAAACTCGTCCGTCGGCATCGCCTTTCCCTTCCGTTGCCCATCTTTTTCTTCTGACCTATACTCGGAACGCTCCGCAAGGAGTCTTCTTTCGTCTCTTTTCCGGAGCCGTCTCATGTCGCCGATACGTCCACATGTCTTTCGCCACGCCGTGCGGGCCCTGTCCGTCCTTGGGGGAGCCGTCCTTGTTCTGTCCGCGCCGCCCGCACTTTCCGGCGGACTGCCCGGACCGGGACTCTGGCCTCGTATCGTGGGTTCGGGTCTGCTGTTCTGCGCCCTTGTTCTGCCGGAAGGGAGTACACCTTCTGAGCCTCTTTCCCGCGAACAACGACGCCGGGCAGGCGGCCTGCTTGTCCCCTGCCTTCTCTGGACAGCACTTCTGCCTCTTGTGGGCTGGCTCGCCGCCACCTTTTTCGCCGGAGTGCTTGCCTGCAGAAACGGCGGATGTTCAAGGACGGAAAGTCTGCTGCTTCCTTCCGTCCTCTGCCTTGCGCTCTGGCTCGGCATGGACCGGCTTCTTCAATGGTCTCTGCCTGAAGGACTGCTCTTTTCTCTTCCGGCCGGAGTGTAAGCATGGACGCCTCCCTCTTTTCCGGCATGACGGCAGGCCTTGCCGTATTTTCCTCCCCCGAGCTCTGGCTCATGGTACCTGCAGGCGTGCTGCTCGGCATGGTGGTGGGCGTGCTTCCGGGCTTCGGTCCTCCGGCGGCCATGGCGCTGCTCTTTCCGCTTGTCTATGCGCTTGATCCCCTGCCCGGCATCTCCCTTCTGGCGGGCATTTTCTACGGCGCCAAGTACGGCGGAGCCGTCACTTCCATTCTGATAGGCATTCCCGGAGAAGCCGATGCCGTGGCCACGCTTTTCGAAGGTCATCCCCTGGCTCTCGGAGGTCGCGCCCGCGAGGCCCTTGCCGCAGCAACGCTGGCCTCCTTCACCGGAGGCACGACAGCCGCCCTCGGCATGGTGCTGCTGGCTCCCGTTCTTTCACAAGCCGCTCTCAGCCTCGGTCCCTCGGAACGCGCGGGCATCATGGCTGCGGCCCTTGCTCTTGTGGCCTTCACCTGCCCGGGAGGCCCGAGGCGGGGACTGTGCATGGTCTTCCTCGGTCTCGGACTTGCCGTTCCGGGCATGGATCCCGTCTACGGAGCACAACGGCTTACCTTCGGTCTGTGGAGCCTTTCCGGCGGTGTGGAACTGACCTCGCTGCTGCTCGGCCTATTCGGACTGGGAGATCTTCTGGACGCTCTGCTGGGCCGGGACCATACCGCAGTACCGGCAAGGACGGCCTCAGCCTCGGCGCCGGACCGGTGCACTGCGGCCATGGCCGCGATACGCGGCAGCCTGATCGGATTTCTCACCGGACTGGTTCCCTGCGGAGCAGGCGTCACGGCCAGCTTTGCCTCTCACGCCCTGGAAAAAAAACTCAGCCGCCATCCCGAACGCTTCGGAAAAGGCGCCTGGGAAGGCCTCACCGGACCGGAAGCCTCCAATAATGCCGCCGCCATGGCGTCCTTTGCCCCTCTGCTTCTGCTGGGACTGCCTACCAATCCCATCATGGCCGCCATGCTGGGAGCTCTCACCATCGTGGGCGTGGTTCCCGGTCCCTCGCTGCCCGTCGAGCAACCGGCCTTTTACTGGGGACTGCTTTTCTGCCTGCTCGCGGGCAACCTGCTGCTGCTCATTCTGGGACTGGGCCTTTCGGGCTTCTGGGCACGTCTGGCACGTCTGCCGTTCCGTCTGCTCTGGCCCGCCATACTCCTGCTATGCCTCATCGGATCCTACGTCGGAGCTGACGGCATTTCCGGCCCCGTACAATGCATCCTCTTCGGCCTTCTGTCCGTCTTTCTCAAACGACGAGGCTTTTCTCCGGCCCCTCTGGTGCTTGCCTTCGTCCTGGGGCCGCGGCTGGAAACCCATCTCATTCAGGCTCTGACAGCTGTCTGGTAAACAGGGATTCCTGCATCCTGAAGGCACTCTTGTGCCTTGTTTTCCGCGGATTTGTTGCACAATTGCTCTGATTTTTTATGAAACTGATTGACTGATCAATGAACATCGATTTGCATAAATAATGCAATTATAATAAGTTACCATAATATTATCAGAGTGCTTATGTGAAAAAATTTTTTATGCTTGCCGATTTCGTTTTTCCTTGTAGAGATGTTCACATGAAATGGCGTATTCCACACACCGGCCTTCTTGCCGCCTGTCTTCTTTTTTCCTGTCTGCCTTTCCTGTCGTCCGTGCCTCAGGCCTGTGCAGGGAGCGGAACCATCCGTCTTTCCATAGCATTTACGCCGGGAGGAGCACTTGACGCCGCCGCCCGTGCGCTTGTGAAAGAAGCGGAAAAGGAACTGGGCGCCGACATCATCGTCGAAAACGTGCCCAGCGGAGGAGGCATGACTGGTGTGGCAAAAGTTGCGGCAGCCCGTGCCGACGGCTCGCACCTTGCCGCATGTGTGAGCAACGCGCTCATTTACATTCCCAGCCGGAACGACACGCCCTACACGCTCGAGAGCGTGGAGCCGCTGCTCATTTTCGGCCAGGCTTCTCCCGTGCTGGTGACTCGTCCCGACGCACCGTGGAAAGACATGTCGTCCTTTCTCGAAGCAACGCGCAACAGCGGCAGGCCGCTGCGCATCGGTGTTCCCGGTCTGGGAACGCCTTCCCATATTGCCCTGGCCATGATGGCCGCAAAGGATCCGGCGCTCAAATGGCGCTTCATTCCCTTCGGAGGACCGGGGGAAGCCGAAACCGCTCTTCTGGGCGGGCATGTGGACGCTGCGGCAAGCGGCGCCGTGCCCCGCATAGCGGGCGGACAGCTTCATCCGCTCATGGTGCTTTCGGGAGGGAGGCTTCCCGCACTGCCGGACGTACCTTCGCTTTCCGATGAAGGCTTTGCCGACCCGGGCCGCGGTGATTCCTGCTTCGTTCTGCTTGCCCCGGCAGGGGTACAGGAAGGAAAGCTCGACGCCCTTTCCCGAGCGTTTGAAAAGGCCGCCGGAAGCGAGAACTACCTGAAAACGCTCGAAGGCTTTTCCGTCGTTCCCGCACGCATGGGACGCACCGAAGCCGGAGCCTTTCTCAGACAGGCGAGGGAAGAGGAAGATGCCATTCTCAGAACGGCCGGCATTGCCGACATGCCGACCGCAGCTTCCGAGCGGTAATACGCTGGGGAGGCGTCCTTAGAGGACGACGGCTCATACCCCTGACGGAGTCTTTCGACACGTCAGATCCGAGGATTGTACCAGGAGGATACCAACATGTCTTGCAACTGCACGGCCGATCCCATTGACCTTGCTCCGCTGATGGACATTCTGAAACCTTACAGACAGAACCCCAAGGGAGCCCTGATTCCCGTTCTGCAGCAGGCTCAGGATGTTTACGGCTATCTGCCCCAGGAAGTACTTGAAACCATTGCGTCGGAACTCAGCATTCCGGTCGCGGAAGTGTTCGGCGTGGTGACGTTCTACGCCCAGTTCCATCTCAATCCGCGCGGCAAAAACATCGTCCGCGTCTGTCAGGGTACAGCCTGTCACGTCCGCGGCGGCGCCTCCATCCTTGAAGCGGTGAGTCATCACCTCGACATCAAGCCCGGAGAAACCACCAAGGATCTGAACTTCACGCTGGAGACCGTGGCCTGCCTCGGAGCCTGCGGCCTTGCCCCGGTCATGATGGTCAACGACAATACGCACGGCCGTCTGACCCCTGACGACATCCCCGGTATCCTCGACAGCTACCTGGCATAAAGGAGAGGACGATATGCTTGAACTCAAACGTCTCACTTCCGTCGACGCCCTCAACAGGCTGCAGGAAG
>JAXVQY010000234.1:0-15310 GCA_037303805.1 bacterium
GATAGTCCTGAAAATCCCGCGTGGAAATGATTTCCTGTCCTTCGAATTCATCGAAGCTGGTGAGAATGTTTTTCAGGCGAAGCAGGGAGCCGAACAGCGAAATAAAATCCTTTTCATTCTGTTCGCCGACAATGGCGACGCCGAGGGGAAAATGCGTGAGCAACGCATTGATGAGTTCGGTGTAGCCGGGCCTGTGCTTTCCGTCTTCATCGTAGCCCTGATAGTAGGCGTCGTAGGTTTTGAGCAGCACGATGCCTCCGGCGTCCTTGTTGCCGAACAGGGCGAGGGCCTCGTCGGTCTCCTTTTGAAGATCGCGGAAACAGACGATGTTGCCGAAGGTCTTAACGGAATTCAGTATGCGGTTGGTACGCGAAAATGCCTGAATGAGCCCGTGCATTTTCAAATTCTTGTCCACCCAGAGGGTGTTCAGCGTGGTGGCATCGAAACCGGTGAGGAACATGTTCACCACAATGAGCAGATCGACCTCCCGTTTTTTCATTCTGAGCGAAAGGTCTTTGTAGAAATTGTAGAATTTGGCGGACGAAGTGTCGAAATTGGTGTGGAAAACGACGTTGTAGTCTTTGATGGCGCCGTCGAGAAAGTCGCGCGAGGTCTGGTCGAGGTCTTCCGTATTGAAGCTTTCGTCACCGAGCGAATCTTCCGGGGCGTCTTCATTGGCTCCGTAACTGAAAATGGTGGCTATGGTGAGCTTTCTTTTGCGTTCTTCGAGCTGCCGTTTGAACTCCGCATAATACTTCATGGCCATGGGAATGGAGCTCACGGCAAGAATGGAGTTGAACCCGGCCACGCGCTGCCCTTTGAGGGTATAAAAGCTGCTTCTCTTGGTCTTCTGGTCGAAGTGATCGAGGATGTAGCGTACTATCTCGCTGATGCGTTCAGGGGAATTGAGAACCTTTTCGGTATTGATGGCCCGTACCTGTTCATCCCTGACGTCGTCGGCCATTTTTATGGTGTTCACGTAGTCGATGCGGAAGGGCAGGACGTTGCCGTCGTTGATGGCGTCCACGATGGTGTAGGTGTGGAGCTGATCGCCGAAGGCCTGCGGCGTGGTCTTCAGCCGGAGATTGCCGCCGCTTCCGGCGTTCTGAGCAAAGACGGGCGTGCCGGTGAAGCCGAAGATGTGATATTTCTTGAAGGCGCGGACTATTTTCAGATGCATGTCGCCGAACTGGGAACGATGACACTCGTCGAAAATGATGACGACGTGCTTTTTATAGACGTCATGTCTGGGATTGCGACTGACAAAGGTATCCAGCTTCTGAATCGTGGTGATGATGATGTGCGACGTGGAATCTTCGAGTTGTTTTTGCAGCACGTTGGTGGAGGTGTTGCTGTTGGCGGCTCCCTTCTGGAATTTTTCGTATTCCTGCATGGTCTGGTAGTCCAGATCCCTGCGATCGACCACAAAGAGCACCTTGTCGATGAAGGGGAACCTGCTGGCCAGCTGGGCGGTTTTGAACGATGTGAGCGTTTTTCCGCTGCCCGTGGTGTGCCAGATGTAGCCTCCCGCCTCGAGGGAGCCTTCCTTGTAATAGTTGCTGGAAATTTCTATGCGGGAAAGGATGCGTTCCGTCGCGGTGATCTGGTACGGACGCATGACGAGAAGAAGCTTTTCCGAGGTGAACACGCAAAAGCGCGTGAGAATGTTCAGCAGAGTGTGCTTTGAGAAAAAGGTTTTGGTGAAGTCCACGAGATCGGAAATGGGCTTGTTGTTGCCGTCGGCCCAGAACGAAGTGAATTCGAAACTGTTGCTGGTCTTTTTGCTTTTTCTTCTGCCCCCGGCGCCCTGTTCCTTGATGTGGGATTCGCGCGTGGTGTTGGAATAGTATTTGGTGTGGGTTCCGTTGGAAATAACGAATATCTGCACATACTCGTAGAGTCCGCTGGACGCCCAGAAGCTGTCGCGCTGATAGCGTTTTATCTGATTGAAGGCCTCGCGTATGGCCACGCCGCGCCGCTTGAGTTCCACATGCACGAGGGGAAAGCCGTTGACCAGAATGGTGACGTCGTACCGGGTGTCGTGACTGCCGCCGTTCTCTTCATACTGATTGATGACCTGAAGGCGGTTGTTGTGGATGTTCTTCTTGTCGATGAGGGTGATGTTCTTGGTGCTGCCGTCGTCGCGGATAAGGTTCAGGATGCAGTCTTCCTGAATGCGCTTTGTCTTTTCCTCAATACCGTCTTGGTTATTCGCAAGCTGCTGATGAAAAAAGCGTGCCCATTCCTCATCGGAAAAACGGAAGTTGTTCAGAAGTTCGAGCTGCCTGCGAAGGTTCTCGACCAGCATTTTTTCCTCGTGAAGAGGAAGATACTCGTAGCCCTGCGAGCAGAGCTGCCGGATGAATTCCGCTTCCAGCGCTGCTTCGCTCTGGTAGGCGTCGGAGCGCACGTCGGAAGGCGTGTACGCGGCCACCACCGTGCTTTCCGGGCACCGGGCCACCATGTTGAAGCCGGTCATTTTGCCTCCTTGAAGGTAAGGAGCTTGTCACGATAGTATTCGTATTGTTTCTTCCTGGCCTCGATTTCAAGAGTAAGCTCTGCAGTAATTTCAGCAGTAATTTCAGAAAAAACATCCAGTATTTGTACAATTGCATCCTGTACAGAGCGCGGTGGTACTGGTATTTTATATGTATCCGTATCAGGTGTTGATATTTGTGGAAGTTTTCCTGTTTTTGCTTTTAATTGAAAATCATATATATGACTATTCAAAAAATAAAAAACAAATTTTATATTTATTTTATTTGTCTTTGATGAATAAGACCACATTTCATTCTTATGTGTAAATGGCTTATCATAATATTCAAATCCAATATTTCCTCGTGATTTTACAATAATACTTGGACTTGTAATAATATCACTTTTAGGTATATCGTCAATATTGACATTTGCAACTGTATTTCCAGCTGCAAAAATACGAACTTTTCCATTTTTTTTATCAAGTTCTTTCATTCTGCCAGCAGTAATGGAGATTCCCTTCTGGCGGATACAAATGCTTTCCAGTGTATAATACTCCACCCCGTTAGGGCAGAGCTCTTCTATGAGTCTTTCCAGTTTGCTCATGGGGGTCTTCGTGTCGGGCAGGGGCGCGGCGGGAGTGTCTTTTACTGGAGTCGGCATATTCAGAAGAGAGCCCTGCTTGCAGGCAACGTTTTTCATGATCTATCCCTTGATGTACCCTTCGTAAAAATAGGACTGCTCAATGCCTTTGAAGATGACTTCCCTGTCGTCGATTCTGTCGGTCAGATTCGGCTGGAGAAGGGCGCGGAGTTCCAGGTCGTTGACGGGGCTGCGTTCCATGGCCTGAAGGTAAAGCGTCTTGTCCACGTTCTGCCAGTTCACCACCTGCCGGAGATGTTTTTTCAGCATCATGTCGAGCCAGATGCGCGCGGCGCGGCCGTTGCCTTCCATGAAAGGATGGGCGACGTTCATTTCCACATATTTGGCAATGATTTCCTCAAACGTGCCCTCCGGCATCTTTTCTATGGCCGCAAGCGCCGCCTTGAGGTACAGACTGTTTGCGAAGCGGAAATTTCCCTTGGCGATGTTCACTTCCCGAATCTGCCCGGCAAAGTCATAAAGACCGCCGAAAAGATATTCATGTATCTGCTGAAGGCCGCGGGTCGTGCCTACTTCCATGCGGTCGATGTCGCCGGATTCAAAAAGACGCCGGGCGTTTTGCAGGCTCATTTCGTCGATGTTCATCGGTTATCCCCTTCAATCTCGGCGATGATGGCGTCGATCTGCCGCCGAAGCTCCTGCTCTCTTGCCACAATCTGCGTGAGCTCCTCGTTCAGCTTGCGGATGTCGATGATTTCCCGCGTGTCTTCCTGCTCCACATAGGTGCTCACGGAAAGATTGTAGTCCTGCGCTGCTATCTCGTCATTGGGAACCAGTCTGGCTACATGATCCGCGTCCTTGCGGGCCGTGTACGCGTCGAGAATGTTCTGAATGTTCTCGTCGGTCAGCTTGTTGGCGTTCGTCACCTTCACGCACTGGGCGGAAGCGTCGATGAACAGGGTGCTGTTTTCCTTTTTGGATTTCTTCAGCACCATGATGCAGGTGGCGATGGTGGTGCCGAAAAAGAGATTGGCGGGGAGCTGAATGACGCAGTCCACGAAGTTGTTGTCGATGAGGTACTGGCGAATCTTCTTTTCCTTGCCGCCGCGGTACATGACGCCGGGAAAGCAGACGATGGCCGCCGTGCCGTTTGTGGCCAGCCAGGAAAGCGAGTGCATGATGAAGGCGAGGTCGGCCTTGGACTTGGGAGCCAGAACCCCGGCGGGTGCAAAGCGCGGATCGTTGATGAGCAGCGGATTGTCTTCCCCTTCCCACTTGATGGAATACGGAGGATTGGAAACTATGGCCTCGAAGGGTTCGTCGTCCCAGTGCTGCGGCTCCGTGAGCGTATCCCCGAGGGCGATGTCGAACTTGTCGTATTCGATGTCGTGCAGGAACATGTTGATGCGGCACAGGTTGTAGGTGGTGATGTTGATTTCCTGCCCGAAAAAGCCCTGCCTCACCTTGTCCCTGCCGAGAATCTTGGCGAACTTGAGCAGCAGGGATCCCGAACCGCAGGCCGGATCATACACCTTGTTGACCTCGGTTCTGCCCACCAGCGTGATGCGGGTGAGCAGTTCCGACACTTCCTGCGGCGTATAGTATTCGCCGCCGGACTTGCCTGCGTTGGAGGCGTACATGCCCATGAGATATTCGTAGGCGTCGCCGAAGGCGTCGATGGTGTTGTCCTGATAGTTGCCGAGCTTCAGATCGCCTATGCTGTGCAGCAGTTTCACGAGTTTTTCGTTGCGCTTCGGCACGGTATCGCCGAGCTTCTTGCTGTTCACGTCGATGTCGTCGAACAGGCCCTTGAAGTCGTCTTCGCTGTCGTGGCCTGAGGCGGAACCTTCAATGTGGCGAAAGGCTTTTTCCAGCGTTTCGTTCAGGTTGTCGTCCATGGCCGCGTAACGGCTCACGTTCTGGAAAAGTTCGCCGGGCAGAATGAAGAAACCCTTGGTGTTCACCATTTCTTCCCGTATGCTTTCCGCTTTGGCATCGGAGAGCATCACGTAGTCGAAATTCTTGTTTCCGGCTTCCCACTCTCCCCGATTGATGTAGTCCGTGAGATTTTCCGAAATGTAGCGATAAAAGAGCATGCCGAGGACGTACTGCTTGAAGTCCCATCCGTCCACGCTTCCGCGCAGCTCGTTGGCAATGTTCCAGATGACGCGGTGCAGTTCCGCCCGTTCCTGTTCCTTCTTATTGTCGGCCATAGGCTCTCCCGTCGCCTTTTCTGCACCCGAGCAAAAGGCGCATTGTTCCGTCGAATGGATGAGAATAGCAACAGGACGGGATTTTTTCAAATACATCCGGTGGCAGAAAACGGGTTGTCCCAAGCGGAAATCTTACTTGATCTCCTATTAATAACATGCTTCATGGTATGAATATTCCATAAAAACAATGAAATTTTTATTATAAGAAAAAGTCGGGACTCTGAGAAGGGGCCCCGGCGGCGTTCTGTTCCTGGGGAGACGGGCTTTCAACGGAGGGGGGAAAACGGTTGAAAGGTCACATCAATACCGGTACCATGGTCTGATCTGTTGTTTTACCATTCAGGCATCGGGATTTCGGCATGAACATTCTTTGTCTTGGAGACAGTCTCACCTACGGGTACGGGGTCGGCCGGGAGGAAACGTGGTGTGCGCTGGCCTCGCGGCTCACGGGGCACACGTTCATCAACAGGGGCGTCAACGGAGCGACCACCGGCGAAATAGTCGAACAGGAGCTTGCCGGCGACGAGCTTTTTCTCATGGGCGGGCTGAACAATCTTTTCATGGGGATGCCGGTTTCCGTGCCGCTGGCGGATCTGCGTCTGATCTGCGACAGGGCGCGGCGTCGGGGGATGCGTCCCACGGTGGGGATACCCATGCAGATATCGCGGGACGTGTCGGAAGGATGGTGCGACGGGCCCGTCGACATGGACATCGTGCGGGCCTCGTACGCCGAATTTGCGGACAGGCTCGTGCGGCAGTGCCGGGAAGACGGCCTTGCCTTTCTTGATTTCCGACCCGTGGTGGGGCCGTCGGATCTGGCGTTCGACGGCATTCATCTGAACCGCGGGGGACATCGGCGCATGGCGGAAGCGGTGGCGGCCTTCTGGCAGTCGCGGGACGCGGCGTCCGGCGCCGGGCTGCCGGGCCGGGCCTGAATCATCATCGGCCGGGCCTTCGGCGGACGGTCGGAACCCATCACGAAACGAGGAAAGCCATGAACGATGTCATGACGGAAATTGCGCTGAACGAGATTCCGGGCTTCCGCACGGGACATGCCGGGGATCGGCACGGCGTCACCGGCTGCACGGTCATACTTGCCGACAGCGACATGGCGGCGGCTGCGGATGTCAGAGGCGGCGGGCCCGCCTCGCGGGAGACGGAACTGCTCTCCCCCACGGCCGCCTGCGAACGCATACATGCCCTTGTGCTCGGCGGCGGGAGCGCGTTCGGACTGCGGGCGGCGGACGGGGTCATGCGCTATCTTGAAGAACGCGGCCGCGGTTTCGACACGGGATTTGCCCGGGTGCCGCTGGTATGCGCCTCCTGTCTGTACGATCTTGAAATCGGTTCCGCGACGGCCCGGCCCGATGCCGACATGGGGTACGCCGCGTGTCTCGACGCCGAACGCAACCGGGTCGCCTGCGGCAACGAAGGCGCGGGGACGGGATGCACCGTCGGCAAGCTGAACGGCGTGGAAACCATGATGAAATCGGGACTGGGCTGCTATGCCGTCCGGGTCGGAGAGGTCATGATGGGAGCCGTGGTCGCGGTCAATGCTCTGGGAGACGTTTTCGACATCGACACCGGCAGACGCATCGCCGGCATGCTGACGCCGGACGGCCGGAGCTTCGCCGACAGCGAAAAGGCGCTGATCCTGAGCTGTGCCCGGCGGGGCGACAACCTGTTCACGGGCAACACCACCATCGGTGCGATCATCACCAATGCGGCATTCAGCAAACATCAGCTGAAAAAGATAGCCTCCATGGCGCACAACGGTCTGGCCAGAACCATCCGTCCCGTCCACACCTCGGCGGACGGCGACACCCTGTACGCGCTTTCCGCGGGAAGCGTCCGGGCCAATCCGGATGCCGCGGGCACGCTGGCGGCCCATGTCATGGTCCGGGCCGTGAACGTCGCCGTGCGTTCGGCCCGCGGTCTGGCCGGATATCCGGCGGCCTGCGATCTCAACTTCTGAATCTTTCCCGAACCGTCAAGAAAAAGGCTCCGAAGCGATGCTCCGAAGCCTTTTTTCCGTCTGAAAAAACGCTAGCACGACGTGTCGGGCTTGAGCGTCGCGGCCAGCGACGGCAGACGCCGCACCGAAACCAGGAAAAGCAGCAGCCCCAGACACGGCGCGGCCGCCAGCGCCAGAAAGGCCGTGCTGTAACTTATGTGATGCGCGAAAAGTCCGCCGTAGGTATTGCTCAGGGATGCCCCGATGCCCTGCACGGTCAGCACCATGCCCAGGCCCATGTTGATATGCCCGCTGCCGCAGAGAAGACGGGCCACGATGCCCGGCGTGGCCACGCCGAGAAGCCCCGCGCCCACACCGTCGAGAATCTGCACCGGAATGATGTTCCACGGGCTGTTCCACAGGCCCGCGATGCAGCCGCGGACGGGCAGCGCCAGCAGCGCGATCAGAAAGAGCCAGCCGTACCCCTTTTTCCGGGCCAGTCTCGAACCCCACAACGCCACCAGAATCATGGTCGCCTGCGCCAGCACCACCGTTCCCGCGGTATAGGCCGCGCCGTTGACCGAAAAACGCGCCACGGCGGACTGTCCCAGCAGCGGCAGCAGCGCCGCGTTGCCCAGATGGAAGAAAAACAGGGTGAGCGCCACGGCCAGCAGCGCCTTGTCGAGAAAGAGCAGACGAATATTCCGTATGCCGTGACCGCCGTGCCCGCGCGAAGGATCAAGGCCGCGTGCGGCGTCATAGTCGATGTGCGCCGGATTGATGCGCGCCAGACTGAACAGCGCCAGAACACCCATGGCCGTCATCACGAAAAACACGCCCGGAATACCGAAAAAATACCCGATGACGCCGCCCAGCACCGCGGTCGAGGCATTGCCCGCGTGACTCCACGCCTCGTTGACGCCCAGTCTTGCCGGAAGGCCCTTCTGCCCCACCAGACCCAGCGTGATGCCCGTGAGGGAAGGCATGACGGCCGCCGCGGCAAGACTCTGCAGCATTCTTGCGCCGCCCGTCGCCACGCCGCCGTGCCAGAGAAAGATCATGCCGCAGCCCGCCACGATGAGACAGACGCTCGCCGCAATGAGTCCACGCTTGAAACGGGTATGGTCGGCCAGCGCCCCCAGAGGCGTGTTGCAGAACAGCTCCGCCAGTCCTCCGATCGTCATCACGAAACCGATTTCGGCCGGCATCCATCCGTTTTCCTGAAGATAGACGCCGAGGAACGGTCCCAGTCCGTCCCGGACGTCGGCAAGAGCAAAGCACAGAAAAGAAAGAAATATCAGTGAACGGTCTTTGTGTTCAGTCATGCGCATCCTGCATCCCAACATAATATAATAAAACGCACATTTTTTCCGTCAGACCCCGGGAAAAGTCAATGCGTCGCGCCGTCCGGATGCAGGCCGGGCCGCGCGGCCTTCTCTGTGCCGCAGGCCGTGCCGCAGACAGAAGACGGGCGCGTATGCCGACCATACGCGCCCGTCAACGGGGAGGTGGATGTACCGGAGGTGCCGGACTCAGTCCGGCATCAGATCAGGCCGCTCTTACAGAGCCTTCTTGTAGATGGCGGCGACGGCGGCGTCGGTCATCGTACGAGGGTTGGTAAGACCGCAGGCGTCCTTCTGAGCGTTGGCGGTCATGATCGGGATGTCTTCTTCACGCACTTCCTTGCCGTACTTCTTGCCGAGGGCGATGAGGCCTTCGGGGATGTTCACATCACGGGACAGCTGACGAATGGCCTTGACGGCGGCTTCAGCGGACTCGTTGGCGGTGTAGCCTTCGGTGCGTTCACCGAGCAGCTTGGCGATGCGGCCGAAACGACGGCGGGCAGCGATGAGGTTGTATTCGCAGACGTAGGGCAGCAGGATGGCGTTGCATTCGCCGTGAGGCAGGTTGTAGAAGCCGCCGAGCTGGTGAGCCATGGCATGCACGTGGCCGAGGCTGGCGTTGTTGAAGGCCATGCCGGCGAGATATTCGGCGTAGCACATGCCTTCGCGGGCTTCCTTGTCCTTGCCGTTGGCCACGGCGCGACGCAGATAGCGGTTGATGAATTCAATGGCCTTTTCAGCGCAGGCGTCGGTCATCGGGGTGGCGGCGGTGGAAACATAGGCTTCCACGGCGTGGGTCAGGGCGTCCATACCGGTGGCGGCGGTGAGGGAAGGCGGCATGCCCATCATGAGGACGGGGTCGTCGATGGCGACGCTGGGAGTGCAGCGCCAGTCAACAATGGCCATCTTCACCTTGCGGGCCACGTCGGTGATGATGCAGAAACGGGTCATTTCGGAAGCGGTACCGGCGGTGGTGTTCACGGCAACATAGGGCGGGAAGGGCTTGGAAGACTTGTCCACGCCTTCGTAGTCCTGAATCTTGCCGCCGTTGCTGACGAGGAAGCCGACGCCCTTGCCGCAGTCGTGAGAGCTGCCGCCGCCGAGGGTGATGAGGCTGTCGCAGCCGTTGGCCTTGTAAACTTCAGCAGCGTCATGCACGTTCTGGTCGGTGGGGTTCGGAACGGCACCGTCGAACACGACATAGGACACGCCGCCTTCGTCGAGAATATCGGTAATCTGCTTCAGAATGCCGCAGGCCACAATACCCTTATCCGTTACTATAAGAGGATGCTTGGCGCCCAGGCTCTTCAAACGGTAGGGAATTTCCTTACTGCAGTTGGGACCGACGAGAGTAACAGTAGGAATAAAGAAGGAAGTGATCTGACCCTGGTACATGCATTTGACATCAGTGCTCATAGTAACTCCTTGGTAGCAGTAATTAGCGAAAGGATAAGAGACTTGTACTGTATTTGTCCTACGGTAGTGCAGAAAAAAAGTCAAAGGTTTTGAAAAAATAAAAAAATAACTTTTTCATTTCAAAATTCACTAAAGAAAATAATCAATCATCAGGGCACATTACCGTGTTACTAAAAAAACAAGCTCGAAACTTTTCCCGTTCCATTTCAAAATTCCATTTCAAAATTACCCCTGTTTTCCCCGCTTTGCGCCTGTTGGGGAAGGGAGTAACTAGCTCTCCGACAAGATTGTCATACCATGGCATAACATTCTTTTATTACAGGCAAAAACGGATGTGCCCCAAGGCATTCCGGCGTTTTTCGCGACCTGCGGAGCCGTGCGGAAAAAGCGCTTTCTTATCAGGAACGGCTCTCTTTTTTGGAAGGAAAAAAACGGGCTTGCGGGGAGAAAGACCGTGGGGGACAAGGCTGCCCGGGAAGTGACCGCCGGCCGGAGGCAGAGCCGCGGGCGTCGGATGATCTTTTTTTTCGGTTCAGGTCGACAACGAGGGGGAAAAACGCCCGGTCCGTTCAAAAAAGGCGTCGACAGGTGCCGGAGACCGGGACATCGGGCGACAAAATGCCGGGTGACCGGAACGCCGCCCCCTCCGGAGGGGATGAGCCGGAGGAGGGAGGAGGAGGAGGAGGAGGAGGAGGAGGAAGGACGCCTGGGAGGGGCACGGCGCGGGAGGCGGGAAGACCGGCGGGATACGGGGAACAGACGCGGGTGCGGGATACGCGGTGCGCGGTGCGGAAGGCGGGAGGATGCACCGGGGAAACGCAAGGCCCCGTCCCGCGGGCGCTACCGGGTGCGGAACGCAGGACGCGCCGCCGCGCCCGGCTCCGACACGGGCCTGCTGCGAGGACGGCGGGTCATGGTCGCCCCGCTCCCCTGCTCCGCCTCCGTTCCCCGTTATCTATTCCTATAATAAATAAGCCGGCTGTGCTGCCGGAATACGCCGCCCGCCCGGAAACAGGACGAAGAGGCTTCCGAAGAAAAGGGGGTGATGTCCGGACTTCGAGACGTCAGGGAACGCGCTCCGGCTGCGGGGCCGCTTCACGGGTCAGACTCCCCTGCTCCGCAGGTCCGGAGACGAGACAGGAACACGGAGGCCGGAGCCGTCCGGCAGACGGACGCCCGGCAAGGACGCGCGTCCCGCCGGAAGCGGACGAAGATCGGCGTCGGACGGACATCCGGGGCGTGTTTTTCCTTCCCGGACGGGGCAGACTACTTGAAACGCCCGGACGGGTGAGCTATAAAAAAGAAAAACCGGAAGTGCATATACGGCATTCTGTCGTATCTGCCTTTTGCAAAACACGGAGTAGGAACATGCGTCGTATTCTTCTGACCTTCGCTCTTCTGGTTGCCCTGGTTGCCCCGGCCTCTGCCGCCGTGGACGTCAGCAAACTGCAGCTGCCCGGCGACCTCACGCTGGAACAGGCGCAGAAAGTGGTGGACGGCGCCCTTGCGTTTGCCAAGAAACAGGGTGTGCCCATGAACATTACGGTCATTGATGCCGGCGGCAATCTGAAGGCGTTCTGCCGCATGGACGGGGCTTTCCTGGGCAGCATCGACGTTTCCATGAAGAAGGCCAAGACGGCCCGCATGTTCAACATGTCCAGTGCCGAACTCGGCGCTGCGGCCCAGCCCGGCGGCGAACTGTACGGCATTGAAGTGACCAACAACGGCCTGGTGATCTTCGGCGGCGGCGAGCTGCTGAAGGACAAGAACGGTGTCGTCGTGGGCGCCATCGGCGTGAGCGGCGGTTCCGTGCAGGAAGACACCAACGTCGCCAAGGCAGGCGTGGCCGCTCTGAACAAGTAACAGGAACGCAGTCCGGCGGGATCCGGCTCTGAAGACCTCCCTTCAGAGTCTTCCCGCCCGTGACGGGGCGGACGCATTCGGGTGTCCGCCCATTTGCTTACAGGCTCCGGCGGCAGCGCCGGGCAAACAACGGAGTTCTTCTATGGATGTCATTGAAGCGATCGAAAAAAGACGCAGCATTCGCAGTTACACGACGCAGCCCGTGGAACGGGCCGTGGTGGAACGTCTCGTCCGTCTCGGCGTCAAGGCTCCCACGGGGTCGGGCATAGAACCGTGGGGCTTCGTGGTGATTCAGGATCAGGCGAAAATCGACGCGCTGTCCGACTGCATCAAGCGCAAGGTGCTGAACGATCTTGATGCCTATCCGCAATTCCGTCTGTACGAATCCTGGCTGCGGAGCGAAAAATACCACATCTTCAACAAGGCGGGCACCGTGCTGATCATCTACGGCGACACGAGTTCGCCGTGGTATGTGTACGACTGTTCGCTGGTGGCGGGCAACATCATCCTCGCCGCGGAAAACGAGGGGATCGGCTGCTGCTGGATCGGCTTCGCCGAAGCGCTGTTCGATGACGCCGAATTCAAGGCCGCCCATCATGTGCCGGAAAACTTCCGTCTGGCGGCCACCCTGAGCATGGGGTACACCAAAGTCCCCGTGCCGCCCTGCGACAGAAAGCCTCCGATGTACTTCTCCTGGGTCGACTGACCTCTCCCCTTCCCAGACAACCTGAACCGGGCCTCCCCGATCCCCTCCGTATCGTCAGTCATGCCGTACGGACGCGGGATCCGGAGCGCCGCGATCCCGACCCCAGACCGCCGCACCTGCACGCCAGGGCGGGAGATCCCCCCGCCTCCTCTCAGGACAGATAGAAAATGACCGCCTGCCCCTCTTCCGCGGCACGCTGGAAAAATTCCCTGATTTCCTCAAAATAATCCCAGACATATTCGAAGAAATCATCCGCGTCGTCGTCTTCCGTCACGGGATAGATTTCGTTTTCCAGCATGGCGGGCACGTCGAAATCCTCGCGGAAGGATTCCTCGCTCACCCCGGCCAGCGCGGGTACCATGGCCTGCACATCGTCCGCAGAAATGACCATGGCGGAAAAATCATCGTCGTCTTCCAGGAGCTTGTTGCCGCCGAGCACGAGGCGGCCGAGCACGCCTATGCCCTCATCCCCGTAAGGCGCCCCCGTCAACGTAAAATGTATGGCATGCCATGCCTTGTCGATATCCAGACGCTGATCCGCAAGGGCCCCGTCATAGATGAAGTCGCTCAGATGACGGACGCCCGCACGAATGTCCGCTACGGTTTCCTCGTCCGTTCGGAAATAATTGCCCGACATGCCCATGGATCGACTCCTTCTGCCTTCCGGCGGCGTGCTGCCGACCGGATTTTCCTTTCTCCGTCGAAGACCCGCCGCGCCCACCGCGGCCGTGCTTCCCTGCACCGTTTCACGGAGATTATCATGAACTCAATACAGCATTTCTGAACTGCGGCGTCAATGCCGAAATAGCCGTCACGCAAGCCCGCCCGCCTTCCCTTGTCCTCGCCGGAGTGACGCCGCCTCCCGTCAGCGCCGGACACACTGTACGGGCTGCGGGGCTTGTACGCTCGCGCGTCGCTGACGGCGGGAGTGAATCCCGCCTGCTCCTTCCTCGCGGCCCGGCCGCCTGAAGGCAGGTCGGGGGGCAGTTCTGCCGCCGAGGGGCAGGCCGGGAGGGCAGCGTTTTTCCCTTGTCCGAAGGCCGGTCGCGGGAGGGGGACGGCGTGACACCGGCGCACGGGGTCGCACCGTTACCGGGCGCAATCCGGGGACCATGGGGGACATCTTGACAGACGGGCCGCTTAAAGCTCTTTTGTTGTCTGGCCGCACCACTGTTTCCGCCCGGCGGCGGGCCTCAGGGACGTTACGGCGCCGCTGCGCGGCCACCTCAACAGGGGGAGATCTCCCCTTTTTCAGGACACATCATGAAAATACTGACGACATTACTGCTCTGCCTGGTTCTGGGCTGCGCCTCTCCCGTGCTTGCCTCCGGCCGCGAACTGGTGGCCTCGGTGTTTCCGGTATGGCTGCTGCTGCGGCAGGTGGTCCGGGACGTTCCGGACACGAGCGTGAGTCTGCTGCTGCCTGCGGGGACGGGCTGTCCGCACGACTACGCGATGACGCCGCAGGACAGGCGGACGCTGGCGCGTGCGGACGTGCTCGTGATCAACGGTCTCGGTCTGGAAAGTTTTCTGGGCGAACCGGGGCGTGCGGGCAAGCTCATGAAGGAAGGCGCGTCCGTGCTGGACATTTCCTCGCGCGTGGACGGCATTCTGCATGAGGAAGACGACGGGCACGGGCACGATGAACACGGAGCGAATCCGCATCTTTTTGCAAGTCCGACGATGATGTCGCGCATGGCCGATTCTCTGGCGGCGCAGCTTTCGGAGAGCGATCCCGAGCATGCGGCGCTGTACGCGGCCAATGCGGAGCGGGTGAAGAACTCGCTGCGGGACGTGAGCGAGGCCTGTGCCGCGCTCGGGCGCAGCGCGGCCGGACGCGGGATAGCCGTGCAGCACAACATATTCAACTACCTTGCGCGGGACATCGGTCTGAACGTGGACGCGGTGATCCAGCCCCATGAGGGACAGGAGCCTTCCGCGCGGGACATGCTGGAACTTGTGCGGGTGATGCGCGAAAAGAAGACCGCGGCGATCATCACCGAACCGCAGTATCCGGCCCGCACGGGAAACACGCTGTCTGCGGAAACGGGCATACCCTGCCTTTCGCTGGATCCCGTGGCCGGAGGCCCGGCGGATGCTCCCGCCGACTACTATGAAACCGTCATGCGCGACAATCTGCGCGCGCTGGAGAGTGCGCTTGGAACTCGATAACACCCCCGCCATCATCTTCGATCACGTGAGCGTGACAAGAAGCGGACTGAACATTCTCGATCAGGTCAACGCCACGGTGCCGCAGGGAAGCTGCACCGTGCTCATCGGGCCGAACGGCGCGGGCAAGACCACGCTGCTGCTCGCGCTGCTCGGCGAAGTGGGCTACAGAGGCAACATCATACTCGGCGGCGGCAAGGGGCTGCGCATCGGCTACGTGCCGCAGAAACTGGCTCTGGACCGCGGCATGCCCTTCACCGTGGCGGAATTTCTGTGCATGGGCGTGCAGAAGCGGCCTCTGTGGCTGGGCATTTCCCGCGCGGCCAGAAAGCAGGCTCTGGATCTTCTGGAACTCGTCCACGCCACGCACCTCATACGCCGCCGCGTGGGCACCCTTTCCGGCGGCGAGATGCAGCGCGTGCTTCTCGCCCTCGCCCTTCAGCAGGATCCCGAACTGCTGGTGCTCGACGAACCTTCCGCAGGCGTGGATTTCGAAGGCGGAAGACTGTTCTGCGAACTGCTCGAAGATCTGCGCAAAAGCCGCGGCTTCACGCAGATCATGGTCAGC
>JAXVQY010000235.1:0-8124 GCA_037303805.1 bacterium
CAGCGTGAACCTGGGCATCCTCAAGTTCCTGGGCTTCGAACAGATCTTCAAGAACAGCCTTACCGGTCTGCCCATCGGCGGCGGCAAGGGCGGTTCCGACTTTGACCCCAAGGGCAAGTCCGATGCGGAAGTCATGCGTTTCTGCCAGGCCTTCATGACGGAACTCGTCCGCTATATCGGCGCGTTCAGCGATGTTCCCGCAGGCGATATCGGTGTGGGCGGCCGTGAAATCGGTTATCTTTTCGGTCAGTACAAGCGCCTGACCAGCCGTTTTGAAGGTGTTCTCACCGGTAAGGGCCTCAAGTGGGGCGGTTCTCTTGCCCGTACCGAAGCCACCGGCTTCGGCAACGTGTATTTCGCCGAAAATATGCTCAAGGCCGTCGGCAAGGATCTTGAAGGCAAGACCGCGGCTGTGTCCGGTTCCGGCAACGTAGCTATCTATACCGTGAAGAAGCTGTATCAGCTCGGTGCCAAGCCCGTCACCGTTTCCGATTCCCGCGGCAGCATCTATCAGCCTTCCGGCATCAATCTGGAAGTGCTGCAGCAGGTCAAGGAACAGGAACGTGCCTCCCTTACCCGCTATGCCGAACTGTGCAAGGATGCCACCTATATTCCCGTGTCCGAATATCCTGCCGGTGAGCATCCCGTGTGGAACGTGGGCGCCGATCTCGCCTTCCCCAGCGCCACCCAGAATGAAGTCACCCTGGCCGACGCGAAGAACCTGCTTTCCAAGGGCTGCATCCTGGTGAGCGAAGGCGCCAATATGCCTTCTACCCTGGACGCCACCGCGGAATTCCAGAAGGCCGGTATCTGCTACGGTCCCGCCAAGTGTGCCAATGCCGGCGGCGTGGCCACCAGTCAGCTCGAAATGGAACAGAACGCCGGTATGACCGCCTGGACCTTCGACGAAGTGGACAGCAAGCTCAAGGGCATCATGGCTGGTATCTTCCAGGCTGCTCATGATACGGCTGAAGAATTCGGTCAGCCCGGTAACTATGTGATGGGCGGCAACATCGCCGGCTTCCGCAAGGTGGCCGACAGCATGATCGAGCAGGGCGTGATGTAGTACGTCGGAGCCTGCGCTCCATCCGTTCAAACAGAGAAAATGCACCGCCTTCCCTTTTTGAGGGAAGGCGGTGTTCTTTTAAGGTTTTCAGGCAGGTGAGGGGCGCGGTTGTGATCCACCCGTTTAGCGGGTGGGCCACAAGAACGGTTATACCTGAAAACACCTTTTCGATGAGACGGAGTCGGGCAGGCTCCCGTCATCATCGAAAAGGTGTTTTTTTATGGTGAAAGAACAAGTTCCGGTACCTGGGAAATGGCGGTGCAGATATCCTGTGGCATCTTTCACACTGTGCATATCGGGAGAAAAGAGGGTGGAGAGTCATCCGTGAAGAGACAGGAAAGACGGAATTGCAATTGGGGAAAGGCTCATGAAGACGAATCATCCCCATCGCCCTGTGATGATGCTGCCGAAGGAGGCGTCATGGTCGGTCGTATGGAAAAGGTAAGAGTCTCTGAGAAGTTGATGAATTTGCTTGTGGAAGCACAACTGTGCTGATCGGATATCCTGAGTGCATGGCATCATGTCGGTTTTGTGGGAAAACAGGGCGGCAATCAGACATAGATAAGCAGGATCGAGAGCCGATCATGTTCGATACGATAACGAGTGAAGAACATGCGGATACGTTCAGGCCGAAGCAGGGAAAGCTCCTTCAGAAACTGAGGGGGAGTCAAAGGACATGTCTTGAACCATGAAAAAGAGAGGACATCGACCTGAGAAGACAATCAGTGTCCTTAAGGCGTGAACCGGTAACAAGCTCTTACAGAACCGGACTCTGCTATCCGTCTGGCGGAGGCTTGATCTTGATCCATGCGGTGAACATTGCAGGGACGACGTCGTAGTCTGCAAGACAGTGACGATATGCAAAAGAAGGCATGAAGAATGTGGACGGAGTCTTTTACGACCGGTTGATCCGTAGTGCCGATTCTTCGGAGCAGGCCAGAGCGACACGTGCGCAGCACAGGACATTATTGTTTTCCTCCGTTTCTTTTTTTCTTCGTTATATGTAAGGAAATGTTATTGAATATAGTCGTCATTCGCTGTACTTTCATGTACTCTTCTGAAAAAAGGTCGTGTTCTATGCGCAGCAGAGGATCTGAGACATTAGACATGTCTCAATGTGAGCATTCATTGCATGATTTCATTTGCTTTGCCGGCGTTCGGCTTCTTTGAAGCGGCCTTCAAGATAACGCCCTCGTGTCTTTTTTTTTTTTCGAGAAAGGACCGTGATGCCTGTGGTTATATATGTTCGCATTCCATTGCGGCACTAGGAAAAAAGGTGTCCGTAGTCTTTTATTTTGAAAGGTCGTCTTTTTTCTTTCCTGCATTTGACAGAAAGGGTAATTGCGTTTACATAGGATATATTATTTTTTTACAAGGAGGCACCTGTGGAAGATTATCTTAAGCATGCAATAGAACTGGTCAAGGCACAGGCTTCTGTCCGTGTCATGTCTGAAGACGAAATGGCGGAAATGATTTCCTCTCTTTCCAGCAA
Organism: bacterium; assembly: GCA_037303805.1. Taxonomy (GTDB): domain Bacteria; phylum Desulfobacterota; class Desulfovibrionia; order Desulfovibrionales; family Desulfovibrionaceae; genus Mailhella. The sequence goes on from JAXVQY010000235.1 coordinate 2,559, forward strand.
GCTCAAGAAGCTTGATTGCTGTGAAGAGCCTGAAGAAGCCTGCCCTGCGGCTGAAGCACCTGCCGTTGATCCCAAGCGTTCCATCAAGGAAAAAAGCATCGTTTGCCTTGAATGTGGAAAGACCTTCAAGGTCATTACCAAGAAGCACCTTATTCTCCACGGGCTTGATGCTGCTTCCTATCGTGCAAAGTGGGGCTTTAAGAAGGGAACTCCGTTGACCTGCAAAGAACTGCAGCGTGCCCGTCGTCAGAAGATGAAGGACATGAAACTGTGGGAAAAGCGCGCCATGGCTCGTGAAGCGGCGGCGAAGTAGGGCTGAAGCCCATGCATTTATTTAATCGTTCCTTTCACGGGAAGGCCGGTCTCGTATGCGACACCGGCCTTCCTTGAGGAATATTTTCCAACGTGTTGTTTCGTTACAGATAAAGCCGGAAGGTCGGACTTTTCATGTGGGAGAGGGGGATGCTCCTGAAAGCATGACCGGAAGGGCTGAAAATTCATGGGAAAAGATGCGGAACATATCCGCACGGAGAAGGAGCGCGCCGCAGGGGACGCGCTTTTTTATTGCCTTCCAGAGGGATCATGATGAAAGAGGCTGTTGCAGCTCTTGTCGGGACGGTCAAAGGACGAGACATCATGATTCGGCGGCTTATGCTCCCTTTATGAGATCGGCAGCCTTGTCGAGAAGAAAGGAAACAGCACCTGCCAGCGCATGCAGCAGATCTACGGCCAGTTCTTCGATGACGGGAAGACTGGCCTTGGCTCCGCTGGCGGCGTTTTTGGCCAGAGAATCGGCAATGTCCACGGCATGATCCGCCAGAGTTTTTCTGGGAAACTGATCAGGAGCAATAGCTTCGGCTGCTTGATTCACGGCCTGTGTGACGCTGCCTCCGAGAGCACGACCGATAGTGTCCAGTCTGTCGAGCAGGTCGCCGATCTGTTCCTGGGTAAGTCCTCCATGCCGGTTTCGTTCTATGGTCGGCTGTATGTCCTTTTCAAAGATGACGGCCGGCAGGCTGTCCTTCAGTTTCTGCAGAGCGGATTCGTCCACCGTGCGGGCGGGAGCGGGCGGAACGGGAACTTCCACCTGCTGTTTCTGATAGATGTAGAAGCCGCAGAGGCCGAGTACAAAAAGAACGAGCAGCGTTCTCAGCATGATGTCTCCTGAGAAAAAAAGCCCCGCTCCGAAAGGGGCGGGGCCTTTATGATTTACTTGGGCCGGACTTCGATGTGAACCCCGAATTTTTCTTCAAGCGCCGCTATGCGGTCGCGCTTGCGGTTGAGCAGGTACAAGGCCAGTTCCGTATCGCTTTCATACGTGAACGTGGAAGGCTCGGAGGACTTTTCGTTCTTTTTGTTCTTTCCGTTGTCGAGGCTGCGGCACAGCTTGCTCTGCAGATCACGCAGCGCCTGCAGAGACTGCCATTCCATATTGCGGCGTACCCCCGTGCCGTGGCAGTAGGGGCAGGGTTCGCAGGAGATGGAGATCGCCGAGGTGCCGGTACGCTGACGCACCAGTTCCAGAAGGCCGAAGGAGCTCATGTGGCCCACGTCATGACGGGCACGGTCTCTGCGCATGGCGTTGCGCAGGGTGCGCTCCACTTCGCGGCAGTGATTCTTGTCGCGCATTTCGATGAAGTCGATGACCACCTGGCCCCCGATATCGCGCAGCCGTAGATGACGGGCTATGGCTTCGGCAGCTTCCATGTTGGTGCGGAAGACCATGGCTTCAAAGTTCGTCTTGCCCTGCGTCTTGCCGGAGTTGATGTCGATGGCCATGAGGGCTTCGGTCTGATCGAAGACCAGACGTCCGCCGGAAGGCAGCACGACTTCACGGCTGGTGATGGTTTCAAGCTGCTTGAGCAGATTGAAGCGCTCCCACAGTGTCTGGCGCTGATCCTTGTGGAGTTTGACGATATCTCCGGCTCTGTCGGGGAAGATGAGTCCGGCAATGTCTTCCACGCGGGCCTTGGTGGCCTCGTCGTCCGTCCAGATTTCCACGATGTCGTCGGAAAGGTAGTCACGCACCGAACGGGTGGCAAGATCGGCTTCCTGATAGATGAGGGACGGTGATTTTTCCGTGGGGGCCTTTTTCTGAATGTCTTTCCACAGCTTTTTGAGGTACTGCAGATCCTGCTGAATGCTGGCCTTGCTGGCACCCTCGCTGGCCGTACGGATGATCACGCCCATATTTTCACCGGGCTGAATACCGTTCAGCAGGTCCTTGAGACGGGCCCGTTCTTCGGGATCCTCCACCTTGCGGGAAACACCGATCTGTTCCTGGCCGGGAGTGAGAACGAGGAATCGTCCGGCAATGGAAATCCAGGTGGTAAGAAAGGCCCCCTTGGAACCGGAGGGTTCCTTGACTACCTGCACCAGTACTTCCTGACCGACTTTGAGCACCTTCTGAATGGGAGGATACTTGGGACCGTGCGTCGCATCGTGCGGTACGAGATAGTATTCCGGGTGTACTTCGTCGATCTGAAGGAATCCGTTCTTTCCGTTGCCGAAATTGACGAAGGCAGCCTGGAGGTTGGTGTCGATATTGTTGATGACACCCTTGTAGATATTGCCCCGGATCTTGGCCTGATGCGCCATTTCCACAAAATATTCGGTCACCTGACCGTCTTCGGTGATGGCGACTTCTACCTGTTCGTCGGGGACTACGCTTACATACAGAATGCGGCGGGTATGCGTCGTTTCCTCGGCTTCGGCCTTTTTCTCTGTACGGGCGGCAGTGCGGTCTTCCTTCTGAATCTTCTTGTTGCGGCGATTCTGACGGTTTTCCTTCTGGGAAGTCGGCGCAGGCAGATCGATACGATTGCCGTTGACGGCGGCGTCGAGTGCGGCAAGGTCTTCCTCAGCCATCTCTCCGGAAGAGAGCGGCAGGGCAACGGGCTGGCCCGGCAGTGCAGGCTGGGGACCGTCGTCTTCGGGAATGAACTCGTCTTCACGATGACCGAGAGCCACGCCGAGGACGCTGTCGTTCAACATGGCTGCGTTGAAGTCGAAGTCGTCCGGCATGACGGGCACGGTCTGGGAATTGCGACGATTCTTGCGGTTGTTGCGGTTTTTGCGATTGCCGAAGGCATTATCCGTCAGGAGAGCCTGGGGCTGATCGTAGAAGCTCTGCTGATAGGAGCCCGGCAGATAGGGGGAACCGTTGGAAGCGGGCTGGGCATCACGGTTTCTGCGGTTGCGGCGAGACCGGGAATGCTGACGTCCTTCGTCGGGAAATTCTTCGGGATAGGGCAGAATGTTGGTGACGACACCATCATCGAACCAGGGCTGGGCGTCTCCTGCTGGGCGCTGTTCTTCTGCGGGGGCCGCCGCGGTATTGCCGATATTGTCGTCTTCTTCGGAGGCCTCCCGGGCTTCGGCCTTCCGGTTCTGGCGTTCTTTCCGGTCTTCCCTGCGACGATCCTGAGGAGAGGAGAGGGCGGGCTCTTCCGTCTTTGCTTCCTGTTTTTCGGGTACGGCCGAGGAGGGGGGCAGCATGTCGTCGAGTACCAGGGCGGAGCCGAGATGAACGAGTTCTTCTCCGGAATCCCTGCTTTCGTCGGAAGCGGAAATGGTTTCTTCCTGGGCGGCCTTGCGTGCGGGACGGCGGGAGCGGCGTTTGTTTTCAGGTTCGGCCGGGGACTCTGCTTCCTGATTTACCTGATCACGGAGTTCAACCGGAGTCTTTTTTTCCTCCGGCTGCGCTGATTCCGTTTCGGATACTTCGACAGCGGTTTTTTTTGTACGACGCTTTCTGGCCGGTGCGGCGGGCTTTTTCTCGGAAGGGGCGGCCGTTACGGCAGAGGGGGGCAACATGTCGTCGAGCACCAGCGCGGAACCGAGATGGATGATTTTTTCATCCGCAGCGTTTTCTTCGTTTTGGCGAACTGCCGGAGTTTTGCGGGTTCTGGACCTGCGGACCGGCTTTTCCTGCGGTGCTTCTTCGCCTGCCCTGGCTTCAAGAGGGGCGTCGGTTTCCTCGGCCGCCTTTTTCTTCGTCGTGCGGCGACGGGGCTTCTTTTCTTCCGCGGCCTCGCCCTCTGTGTTTTCTTCCGCAGGTTCCGCCGCAGTCTTGCGGGTGCGGCGGGTGCTTTTCTTTTCCCCGGCGGCTTCTGTTTTTTCTGCGGTCTTTCTGGTCCGACGGGGTTTGGTGATCTTGATTTCTTCGTTGTTCTCTTCGGGAAGAACGGGGTTCTGACTCATGTGATCCTCAAAAGATTATGCGGCGTCAGCTCTCAAGTCTTCGAAGTGCGACCCTTACGCCTGATCCGGCAAGCGTAAGCAGGGCATAGCCTCCGGCGGAAAAGGAACCGGGGTTGACGACGAGCGTTCGTCCGACGCGCTGTATTCCTGCTGATTCGTGGATATGCCCGCACAGGCAGGCGGCGGGCTGATATTCCTCAATAAAATCCCGTATGGCGGTGGAGCCGACATGACGCCCCCCGTCGATACGGTCACAGGCTGTGTTGTACGGAGGGTTGTGGGCAACCAGCACCAGATCTCTGTAACTTCCGGCGCGGCGCGCAAGATCCTCCAGCCATTCCGAAAAACGTGCCTCTGGAAATTCCGACGGCGTTCCAAAGGGGCTGAACGTGGAGCCGCCCACACCGAGGAGGGCGACTTCCGGGCTCAGTTCCCGCACGTTGCGGTGCAGGTTGATGCCCTTGGCCTCAAGCCAGTCATTCACCTCGGCGCGATCCATGTTGCCTATCTGGGCAAGAATGACGGGATGCACGGCCTGAAAGGCCTCGATCACCGTGCGGGCGGCGGCAACGCCTCCCAGCGTGGTCAGATCGCCGGTGAGAATGACTCCGGCCGCTTGTTCCAGTTCGGGGATTTCCCTGACACGGCGGATGCAACCGTGGATGTCGCCGAGCACGATCCAGAGCTGTCCGGTATCGGGCTGATCTCCGGCGTTCGCGGAGTCGGCAAAACGCGTGAAGCGCGCCGACGGAGAGCAGCAGCTCGGAATGTACGGAGCTGATTCCGGAACGGGGCTTGGCATGTAGGGAAGATCCTTTTCCGCTGGAGCGGACGAAAATACCCGCAGAACGTTTCTGCTTGGCGCAATATAGACTATTTTTTTTCGTTTGACAAAGGGGGAGGAGAGGGCAAATGCATGAAAATGCGCGGCGCGCGGCGTTTTTTCGCCATTTACTCTGGCAGGTTATTAATGTTGTATTTTCTTCGGAACGGGCGGATTAAAAAAGCGGAAGGCGTATTTTCGGGAACAGAATCCGCATGGAATCTGCAATTTCTTTTTCCCGCGGACGTTTTTTCGGAAACGTTTTCATAGTGAGAGCGTCCGCGGCATGCCGGCGCGGGAGAGAAAACGTTCAGCGCCTGCCGAAACGCCCGGCGTTGCGCCCGGAACTTGCCGTCGCTTTCAGTCGGAGCGGCGCTTCCCTGTCGGAGAGCGTACGGTCGGAAACTTTTGGAGAAGAGCATGGATGTCGAACACATGAACAAGGATGAGCTGCGCCGGGCAATACGGCGTCGGCGCACCGAGCTTTCCTGTGGAGAGGAGGGCGCCGCGCGCTCAAGGCGCATGCAGGAGCGGCTGCTT
>JAXVQY010000236.1:0-9598 GCA_037303805.1 bacterium
GTAAAAACCTGCGGTACAGCCATGTCCGCCGGTCCTTTTGCCCGCATGGACCTGGATCTCGGCAATGCCGGCAGTTTTGCCCTGATCGTGGATACTGAGCAGCACATGTTGCGGGTTCTTTCTTCGAGACTCAAGGCCTATGTGGAAATTCCCGTAGCCGGAAATCCGCGCGACTGGCGCAGTCTGGTGAAAAGTGCATCGGCGGCCGTCATGCCGCAGAGCATGGGGATGATCAGTCTTCAGGAAAAGGAATGCACGCAGTTGGGCAAAGATAACTGGCAGGGCTATGCCGTGCAGAAGAGCCGTAGTGTCTTTGAGGCCGGTTTCATGGGAAGTGTTCATCGCTTTACCGTGGAAGTGTGGGAAAATGAGGCTTTTGCACCTTTCCCCATGCATGCCCGTGCCGAAGAAACCCGTGACACGCACGGTGGAAGTGCCTGGCTCACCAATATTGTTGCCGAGCAGGCAGCCAGATCCATGTTTCAGATTCCTGAGGAGTATACCCGCTACACCTCAGTCATGGATCTGTTCCTTTATGCGCTGACGGCTTTTTAGGAAGTCCTCACGAAGGAGCAGCATGTCGTTTCAGACGTAGAGCCGCAGCAGTTTGTTGATGGCGATTCGGCCCCGATGGGGCAACATTTCATTGAGGGAAACAGGAGACTGGGAGTCCTTGGACTTTCCGTCTCCTGTTTTTTATGGTCGACATGCTGTTTTCCGATACTGCGCCTGCCGTTTCACAGGCATGCAGCACTGAGCTCTCCCATCGTTTTTCCTGCAAACAGTGTTTTTTGTCGACAGCAAGGAAAAATTTTTGTGATTCTTGACAGTGTCCTATCGGAGAGACATAGTAGATGGAAAAGCTGCGATACGTTGTCGCGAGCCAGTTTAGGCTGGGTCGGCATGGGTGAGGGACCGTTCTTGTGGACTTTTTCCCATGTGTGGGAAAATGAGTCACATTTTCGAGAGTCGCATTCATGACGAGCAGTAACGGTTTTCATTTATCCGACCTTCAGTATTGGCGTGAACTGAAACTTCTGGCGGAACGTGCTTCGCGGGACGTACTTTCAGGTTTACTCAACAGAGAGACGGCTACAGATTACATAGAACAATGCCTGCAGCACATGCAGCCCGGGGATGCCTGCGCTCTTTTCATCATTGACCTCGATAATTTCAAGCAGGTTAACGATACCTTGGGACATCAGGCCGGGGATCAGGTCATCCGGCTTGCGGCAAAAGCGTTATCGGGTTGCTTTCGGGCGACAGACATCGTCGGACGTCTGGGAGGAGACGAATTCTTTGCGTTGCTTTCCGGCCACATTACGGAAGAAAAGGCGCAGGAAAAGGCTCGGACGATCTGTGAAGCTCTGCAGTTTTCCATAGGAGTGAATCCTACGCTGCATGTAAGCTCCAGCGTAGGGGTGTACATTGCATCCGGTGAGACAAAGGCTTTTGAAAAGCTTTACGAGCGTGCGGATGCCGCACTGTACGAGGCTAAGGCCGAAGGGCGTAACCGATACCACATCAGTGCGGGAGAAACGGAGAATACGGATCGGGAGGAGGTGGCGATCGTCCCGCATGCCCCTGTGCAGCTGCGCGTTCTTCTGGAACACATGGAAGAAGGTGTGGCTCTGCTGGAAGTGGGAGAAAGCATTGACGTGGTTTATGCCAGTCCGTCCCTGTGCCGTCTGCTGCGTGAGGACAGTGCATCCGTCTCCCGCCCGTCTGAGCTGCCCCACTGTGGGGGTATCCATCCTGACGATATGGCGGAATATGAAGGAAAGCTGCGGGAGGGGCTGGCCGGGGGCAAGATCGTGGAGTATGAGCATCGTTTTTCCTGGGGATGCGGCTGGCGCTGGTGTCGCGCACGAGTAGTGCGTACGCCCATGCCCGGGGGCAGGAATGTGATGCTGGCCCTGGTTCGGGATATTTCCGGCACGCGCAACGACGAGGATATCCTTCTGGAGGAAAGTGAACTTTTGCGTCTGGCACTTGACCGGGGAGCCCGTATGCTTTGGGAAGTGGACGTCGCTTCACGACGGTTCCGGCTTTTCAATGCAAAGCGACGCATGCGCTCCTCGGGAATCAGACTGGAAAATTTTCCGGAGAGTCTGATAGACAAGGGCTGGGTGCATCCTGACTCCGTGGACAGGTTCCGTTCCTTTGCCGATGCCATGCTCGGTGGCAGACCGGCCGGCGGCGGCGCCTTCATTCTGCGACACAAGATGAGTCGTCAATACGGATGGTTTTCTGTGTATTACCGCATACTTCCCGATAGAGACAGACGCCCTTTGAAAGTTGTGGGAGTCGCGGAGCCTCTGAGCGTCGGAGTCTCATGGGGGGTATCCGGAAAAGAACGGTTATGGGAATCTCTGCGTCCCAATCTTTTCTGTTACATGAGGGGAGACATGACGGTCGACGGCGTGGAAGAGCTGTGGATCGAAGGCCGGACGCTCACGGAGCACATGCGCGGAGCAAGTTGTCAGGATCTCATGGAATGGGAGAAAAAGCGACTGTTTCTCAAGGAAGACAGGGAGGAATTTCTGTCTGTCTTCGGCCGTCAAGCCTTGCTTGAAGCCTTTTCTCAGGGACGGGACTGGGTTACCCGTGAGTATCGTCGAGTGGATGCAGGCGGTACGGTACGCTGGCTTTCCTATACCGTGCATCTTGCGAGGCATCCTCTGACGGGACATGTGCAGGCGTTCAGCTTCATACAGGATACGGAGCGCAGACATGTCCGGGAAGCAATGCTTGCGGAAAGCTCGAAGGATTTGTCCGTACACGGCATCTACAGCAGAGAAATGGCGAAAAAGCTCACGGAAAAAGCGCTGGAGGGCGGAGGATCGGCTCTGCACCTGCTTGCCATGGTGCGGGTGATGGGAATTTCCGGTCCGGATGTCGAGCGAAGGCGCAGTTTCATTGCCATGGCCTTTGCTCTTCTGCTGGGTTCCGATTGCGTGATAGGAGAATATGACAAAGATACCTTTACCGTATTTCGACATGATGCCTCGCCGCGAGCCGTGACAAGGCAGCGCATGGATGATGCCTTTGCCTTTGTACGGCAGACCCTTTCGGATGACGGGCTGAGGTCGGTTCCGCACTTCGTGGCCGCCGCGGCCTGTGCGGATCTCGGCGGAACGGATTACGACGATCTGCTTAAAATGGCGTTGCAGCACTGTGCCGCGGCTGCGAATGCACCTTCGGACACAATTATTTTTATGGACAATCTGCCGCCGCTGACTCCCCGGTTCGTGGACGTACGCCAGGAAGGAGCAGGTATTCTGGGGGTAGAGGAGGACGCTGCTCTTTCTAGTTTTCTCAGTTCCACGCCTCTTCTGAAGTCGGAAACGCCGCTTACCGGAGAAGAAAAGGATGTAGCGCTTTCCTGCCTTGAGGCACTGCTCATGGAGGATTCTCCTGATGTGGCCATGGCGGAGGTACTGCGTCGCGTGGGTCGGTACTATCAGGCAGATCGAGTGTATACTCTGTCTCTGGCTGATGACGGACGTACCGTGCGTGCATCATACGAGTGGGTTGCGGAGGGGCGGTACAGCTTGAAGAAGCAGGTTTCCGCCATGCCGCTGGACAGGTTGCCGCTGCTCTGGCGCTGTCTGCGTGAGAACGTTTCGTTTCATCTGCATCGGAAGACAGGGGAGGGGACATCTCCGAAGGATTGGAGTTACGTCGTTTTTCCGCTGTCTCCGGCGGAAGGTGGCCCTGATGGTCTGCTTTGTGTGGAAAATCCTCGACGCAGCATGCAGGACGACGCTCTTCCCGGCATATTGCTGCCGCATATCGAACGTGTTCTGCGATTCTCCGGCGCTGCGGGGCAGGGGCGCGGTCCGTCCATGGTGGATACGCTTACCGGCCTTCAGAATCTTCGTTCCTATATGGAGAAAGTCTGTCAGCTCACCTCCGACACCTATACTTCCATGGGAGCGTTCATTCTCGACATTCCTCATCTTCCAAGCGGTCGGGGACAGAGTTCGCGGCAGATTCTTTATCTGGCGGAAACCCTGAGTGCCGTATTCGGCCGGGAATTGCTGTTTCGTACACGCAGTGATGAGTTTGTGGCCTTGTGCGCCAACAGTACCCAGAATGTATTTCTGGCCAGGGTGCTGAGGGCTCAGTCCATGCTGCAGCGTCGGTATCCCGGGCAGCTCCGCTTCGGTTATACATGGTCGGAAGGGCTGTTTTCCGGAGACAAGCTGGTCAAGGAAGCTCGTACCATCCTGCTTTGCGGTCAGCTTGAATCTTCTGCCGGAGGTCTGGCCCAGCCTGCGCTGGGACTGCGTGGACCGGGTATGGCCGGTACCGGCGGCCTGGAAAGTTTTCTTATTTATCTGCAGCCGAAAGTGGATCTGCGCACGGGCGTTCTGGTGGGGGCGGAGGCACTGGTTCGTGGTATGGACGGTACGGGGCACATCATTCCTCCCTCACGTTTTCTTGATGCCATGGAACAGACCGGGGCCGTGCGCGAGCTGGACCTGCATGTGCTGAATCTGACGCTTTCCTCCATGGAGGAGTGGCGTCGCAAAGGCTGGCAGCTTTTTCCCGTTTCCGTAAACTTTTCCCGTGTGACGTTGTTCAGTCCTTCCGCTCCGGGGTCGGTGCTGGCGCTGCTGAGTCGTTATCCTTTATTGTCGCCGAATCTGTTGGAGATCGAGGTATCCGAAAATGCCGGCAATGTGGAAAGCCGCACGCTGGAAAGGGCACTGGCGGGGTTTCGACCTTTCGGTCTTCGTTTCGGGCTGGATGATTTCGGCACTCGATATGCCAATCTGTCGGTTCTGGCCAATGTGGCTTTCGATACGGTGAAACTCGACAGGAGTCTCATCCGGGGCATTCTTCACAACTCCGTAGGACGTACCATTGTGGGGGATATCGTAAGGTTGTGTGCCGCCAGAAATATGATGTGTCTGGCCGAGGGCGTGGAAAATTCGTCTCAGATCGGGGCGCTGCTTGCCGAAGGCTGTGTGCTCGGGCAGGGGTTTTACTATGGTCGTCCCATGCCGGTGGCCGAGTTTGAAAGGAAGTATCTGAGCCCGGTTGTAGGCCGGGAAGGAGTTGCTCAATGACGTCAAAAGAAAAAAGTTCGGATGAGGGACGTCAGAGGGCGATACCTCTGATTGCCGCATTGGGCGCTTCGGCGGGAGGATTGGAGGCCCTTCAGCAGTTTTTTTCCTGTATGCCCGACAACAGCGGTCTTGCCTTTGTGGTCATTCAGCACCTTTCCCCGGACTACAAGAGCCTCATGGCCGAAATTCTGGGCAAGTACACCGGTATGGTGGTGGTGCAGGCAGAAAACGGTATGTCCGTAGAGCCGAATACCGTCTTTCTCATTCCCCCAAGAAGAATATGACGCTTCGAGACGGCCGTCTGATTCTTACCGAGTATGCTCCGGGATCCATTAATCATCCCATAGACGTATTCTTTTCCTCTCTGGCGGAGGAGCGTCGGGAGTTTTCTCTCGCCGTTGTCTTCTCCGGTACGGGATCGGACGGCACGGGCGGAATAAAGGCCATCAAGGAACACGGCGGTCTCGTCCTGGTGCAGGATCCGAAAACAGCCAGATTCGACGGCATGCCGAGGAGCGCCATCAATACAGGGCTTGCGGACTTTGTTCTTTCTCCGCGGGAAATAGCGGATGAGATTCTCAATTTTTCCAATTATCCCGCCTTATCGGAAAACTCGGATCGAACACCTTTTCTTGCCGATGACGAGGATACTCTGGCCCACATCTATCTGCTGCTCAAAAAGGTGAGCGGCATAGACTTTACGCATTACAAGCGCAATACCGTTCTTCGGCGTATTGAACGCCGCATGGTGGTCACGCACTGTCCTACTCCCGCCAGCTTTGACCGACTTCTTGAGGAAAATCGGAACGAGGCCAGTCTTCTCGTCAAGGATATACTTATCGGAGTGACCAAATTTTTCAGGGATGCGGAGTTTTTTGAAAAATTGAAGAACACGGCCCTCTGCCGCATCGTGGAAAACAGTGATGAAGCCGAGCCCATCCGTGTGTGGAGCGCGGGCTGTTCTACCGGGGAGGAGGCTTACTCTCTGGCCATACTTTTTCACGAGACGCTGGAAGAAAAGCATCTGCGGCGCGATATCAAGATTTTTGCCACCGATGTGGACACCAGAGCCATAGAGCAGGCGGGCAAGGGCATATTTCCTGAAAGTATTGCGGATGATGTTTCTCCAGAGCGCCTGGCCAAGTACTTTGTCAAGCGGAATGATCATTATCAGATTTCCAAAGATATAAGAAAAATGATCATATTCGCACCGCACAATATGCTTTCCGATCCGCCGTTCGGCAGACTGGCCCTGATCTGTTGTCGCAACGTGCTGATTTACTTTCAGCCGGTACTGCAGAAAGGCCTGTTTGCCATCTTCCATTCGGCATTGAAGAACGGAGGATTTCTTTTCCTCGGACGAAGCGAAACGGCCAGTGAATACAGCAAGGTTTTCACGCCGGTCTCCGTTGCGGAAAAGATCTATATCCACAGAAGTGACGTCAAAATGGATGAGTGTGAGCTGTCACGCAAGTTGAGAATTTTCGTCAGACTATTTGAGAACAGACAAGAGCATATTTTCTTACTTGGCACATTTTTTGCATGGAGCTTTGAAAAAATATAAGGCTCGAAAAATGCCATTTGAAACATTTTTCGAGCCTATTTTTATGAGAGCAGAGCCTTCAACCTGTTACAGCTAATCTCAAAATATTCAGATGAAAGCTCCATACCGATATAACCGTGCCCTGTTCTGACGCATGCCTCGCCTACACTGCCGCCGCCCATAAAGGGGTCAAGCACGCTGGCCTGTGGAGCCGTCACAGCCAGCAGGTCTTCAACCAATCCCACCGGCTTACTGGTCAGATGGAGTTTCTGTGCGGAAATCACCGGATAGGAATAAACGCCTGGCAAACAGGCCCGCGTATGCGGGATAAAGCGTCCTTTGGTAGCAAACAATACATACTCACACTGTTGCCTGAATCTACCGATTTGCGGCCTGGCACTACGTTTATCCCAGGCGATGATACCACGCCAAGCCCACCCCGCAGCCTGTACGGCATCACTCAGGGCGGGAAGCTGCCTCCAGTCTGTAAACACCATGAGCGGCGCACCGTCGCGGGCGGCACGCCAGCATTCTCCGAGCCAGAGAGTACACCACATGGTCCAGCTTCGCTGGTCCTTGGCATCGCCAAGCATGGGCGGATAACAACGCTTTGTTCCACTCTGTTGATATTTATGAGCCGGATCAACCTGTCGTGTCCCCAGCGTAACTCCGCCGCTGGAGTAAGGCGGGTCCGTAAGAACTGCATCTACGGAATTACGTTCCAGAGTAGAAAGAACCGCTAGAGCATCGCCATGGTAGAGTCTGATATCGCCAACTTGAAAATGAGGAACCATATATGTCCCGAAAATGGGGCTCATGGCCCTCTTGTTGGGACTCTCAGGCCCTCAGTCAAACAGGTATGGGAGAAACGTGTACTCCTTCATTTCCCATAATGCAAGCTCCAACAGCATAGGCCTGTTGGGGAGTAATGGCATTTCCCAATGCCTTCAGGCGCGGATGCCAGACTTTTACTATTTCTGGGGTGACACTGGTTACAGAATGAGGGAATATGTGTCCGGCATTGTCCATCCCTCTGGCACTCCCATCATCCACTCGATAAAGGACGGGCTTGCCGTATGCCTGTATCGCGGCATTCTTTCTCGTTCTTTCAAATCGTATGCCAAGCCAATCAGATACATCATGAGATTGGTGGAACTCGCCCACGATTCTCTGGAGCGGAGAAAGTAACCGTTCGCCGTGAATGTCATGACCGTGGGGGTAGGCAACAATGAATACCCGCTCCCGATGGTGCGGGGCACCAAGGGCAGCAGCGGGTAAAATTTCCCATTCCGCATCATACCCGATCGCGGCCAGGTTGTTGAGGACGAGGTCGATACCCAGGGAAAGCAGCCCCCGGACGTTTTCGATGATGACGTATTTCGGGTGTATTTCGCCGATGAGCCTTGCGTATTCGAGCCACAGGCCGCTGCGCGTACCTTCTTTGATTCCTGCACGGAGACCTCCAGAGCTTACATCCTGACACGGAAAACCGCCGCAGAGCACGTCCACGGGCGGCAATTCATCGCCTTTCAGCTTTTTGACGTCCTCATATATGGGAATGCCAGGCCAGTGTTTCGCGAGAACCGCCCGGCAGAACGGGTCAATTTCACAAAACCATTGATGTCTGAAGCCCGCCCATTGAAGGCCGAGATCACATAACCCGGCCCCGCTGAACAGGCTGCCCACTTTCAGCATGACACTGCTCCTGTGGACGCTCTGGACGTTCTCTGTTGGGGCACATGGCCCGCAGGATGAAAAAATTTTTGCATCGTCCGCAGCGAAACTCAAGTTCCAAGACTTCGCCCTTGGCAATGAGTTTGTTGCAGTACGGACACCTGATTTCCGGCAACTCTCTCTTTTTCATGGTGATAAAAGCGTTGCGCCCCTAAGAAAATACGCTTATCGTGCCTTTGTCTCACCAGAGACGACACAATAGGCGGAAACTCTGCGGATAGAGGTTGCGGTTTTCTATCCGTGGGGCCGTGGTGGGCTTCTCCCAAGCCCGCCGGTGGGGGCGTGTCTTCGCCCCCGCCTCTGCCGGTGTTTACTATGCCCGAAACGTCTTTTCCTCGCTCGGAATCTACGCGTTCCATGCGAGGATTTTTTATGCGCTTTTTCTGAGGCTCTTCAATACCGGAATAGAATTGACGGCCTTTATCTTCAGGCTGTTGCTGACATGCTGATAAACTGACAAAAGCATGTTGTAATTGCTATGTCCCATGATTTCCGCAATGCTTTTGATATCGCCGCTTTCTGCCATACTTATTGTAGCAAAAGCATGTCTCAAGTCATACGGTCTTATTCTACGGGAAATTCCGGCCTTTTCACATATTTTACGCCATGTTTCAGAAACTCGCTTCACGGGTTTGCTGCGATAGTGTATAACGCACGGACAATCGCTCCCGTCCTGTTTTTTCCATGCACGAATTTTCGGCAACAGTGCCTCGTGAATCGGTACATAGCGTGCGGATAGAGTTTTTGATTTATAGGCGCACGGCATATAGATGACACCTTCATCAAGCAGGATGTCGTCCCACCGAAGCCGGAAAAGTTCACATGGGCCTGGACGTGCCCCTGTGTACAGCCCTAACAGGATGATGCGTCGTATATGTTCAGGCGCGTACTTCAGCAGGCGGTCAATCTCCGGTATAGTCGGAGGGTCTATGCGGCGAGAAGGTGCATGCTGTAGCCGCATGGCTCGTATGGGAGATTCTTTCAGCAGCCCTTCGGAAACGCCCCAGTTGCAGGCGGCGCGAAGAATGGAGAGACGTCTGTTGATAGTGCTTTGACTTACCTTTCTCCCCCGCTGAATTTCGGAAAAGATGCGTACATCATCCAAAGTGATACTCGCCACCTTTCGGGTACCGAAAAGTTCAAGCAGAGGCCTTACATGGTAAGCATTGGCTGCTCTTGTAGTCATTAGCATATCAGAAGGTTCCTGAAAAGAATATATTAGCTCTGCCATGATAATGGTGGG
>JAXVQY010000237.1:0-16467 GCA_037303805.1 bacterium
CATCAAAACAACAGAAAGAAGAAAAGTCGAGAACTTATTTAGAGACAGCCCCTAGGGCAAACGTATTTTGCTCTCCAAACACGACGGCAGGAGTTGCAAAACGACGCCGCTTTCATGCAGCTTTCCGAAGATGAAAAACGTCTCGCTCTACGCACAGAAATAACAGAGCACAATAAAGCCCTTGTAGCAGCTGCAAAAGATTCTGGTGTCGAAACACAAGTAGACTATGCAATATTTCAAAATCATGGATATAAAGGGCTTTATGGCGGACTAGATGCAAAAGGAATTCATCAGCGTAAAGGCTTGAAGAAAAATCAAAAGATTCTTGACCATATGGGAAGTACAGAATTAGCGGCTAACTTATTTAGAGCTACGCAGACAGAAGAGAAACTACGTCGTGATGAAATAAGTACAAAACAAGAGGCCAATCGAACTCACTACGAAGTAGGAAAGAAAGTTCGGCAGACGATTGCCGATTTGGGCGGTACGATGCCTGAAGACTTGCCAACTCCTGACAAGAGCATCAAAGAACTGGAAAAGCAAAAGCAAAAACTATTGAAGAAATAACCCTAAAAGTTTCCCTCAGCCCGCCCACCAGCGGGCTTTTTCATTCCCAAAATCTGGCCGCCCGATTGAGCGGCTTTTTTATTGGACTTTATGAGTAAATTTTTCTCATATTTTTACTTGACTGTTTGAGTAAAATTTATGTATTCTATCTTTGCCAGCGAGGGAAAGGCTGACCGGGAGACCGAGGCGAGACAAGGCGTGATGAGCGTCCAATGTGCGCCAAGAGTGAAACCTTAACTTGCCAGAAGCACTGGCAATGCGTAGATTATTGGTGTGAGGATGGACGGATGAAAAAAGAACCGAATGAATCTTGGCTCTACTATTTCGGCAGAGTCATAAAGGATTTGCTCAGAGACAAAGAGGATGCCAAGTATTGGTCTGGTATCTTCGGCATGACTGGCTCAGCGTGTTTGGCCGTGGCTTTCATTGAAGGAAGCAGCATAGCATTCTATGCAGGCATAGCCTGTTGTGTGTATGGGCTGAAACTTAATCGAAGAGGTAAAGACGATGTGGAATGATATTTTCTTCTATGGCGGCTGGATACTCTTCCTTGCCTTGGGAGCTTTTCTTGCTTTTGGCAACTTCCCTAAGAAGAAAGAGAAGCATAACGAGAATTAACAAAAAACCACCACGGGCGACTCGAAAGGGCCGCCCTTTTTTATGCCTTTTTCCAGAATCGAGGCCGCGAGCGTGAGTTCGTGGCCTTCATTTTTGGAGAAAATTCCGAGCGGTTCGGAAAGCCCAGAGACCATAGCCTGGAATAGACACAGTAGCTGGGCAGGTGTGAAGAGCGCGGTACGTGGAATTTCCAGCTACGTGCCGCGTTCTTCTTTTTAGGGAGGAAGGGAATGAAGGAAATTTGGGACGACGCCCCATGGTGGGCGGTTGGATATGACGTTTGGGGGCGGATCGAAACTTTTGATCCCGCCGATACACGGCAAGAGGCTCTGACATTCATTGATGAATGTCTGCCTGACTGCTCCATGGCGTCAGTAATGACGCTCAGGCAGCTTAGGCGAGCTCTTCGTGAAGAAGCCCGCGAGATAGCCAGAGAGGAGGAAGAGATATGGCGAGAACGGCAATTCTGGGACTGATGGTGTTTCTCCTGGGGACGGTGATCTGGCACCTCTCCCTCATAGACGCGACCCATCAGCAGGAAAAGGTCAGGAAGACGGTACAGACTACAGAATACAAGATCTGGATAGACAACCGCAGAGCAGAAATGGAGGAAGGTTATGTCTCTCAAAAGTGCGCTCGATAAGCTTATAGCACGGCAGGAAAAGTTGGAACGGCGTTTTGACATCCTCTTTCCAGAGGCGAGAGAGGAAGAATGCCCCGACCGCCTGGACGAACTCGATACCCACATCGAAGAAGTCAGAGAGTCTCTGGCAGAACTGATCAAGGCCGTGGGCATGGAAGACCGTTTTCCCCTTTCCGAATACCGGGCGGGGAGGTGATCGGATGAATCCCTATGCCGACATGTACGACGAATGGACGCCGCCCTGCCCCAAAGAAGAGCAGGCGGGAGAGGAATGGGCTGAGGCCATGGAGAAACGCAAGCATGACGCATGACACAAGGCGGGGCTCTGCCCTGCTTTGAAATCATGTTTTCATGAAATAAGCGAAAATCGGAGGAAAAACTATGACACAACAAGCCGAATTACTTGACAATGCTCCTGAATGGATGGGAGCTGACCCCAATCCATTTTCTCTCGATTCTATCATCAGTTCCAAAATGTGGACACCGCAAAAAATCATCGTTTATGGAGTGCCCGGAGTAGGCAAGACGTCTTTTGCTGCCACCTTTCCTTGTCCTATCCTTCTACGTTTTGAAGACGGCGCAGGTGCGGTGGACTGTCCTACATTCCCCAAAGTCATAGAGACCTTGCAGGAAATGAACAAGGCATTCCAAGCTCTCCGAGGAAGGCATCAGTTCAAAACTGCCATTTTGGACTCTCTCGACTGGTTGGAGCCGCTTGTATGGACGTATCTGTGCCGCAAGGAAGGCAAGGACAACATCGAGGCTTTCGGGTACGGCAAGGGCTACACCATGCTTGACGGTGTATGGCGCAATATCACCGCGGCACTCGATGATCTCCAGAAGCGCGGTATGAATATCGTCTGCATATGCCACGCGGCGGCAGTCACGTTCGACCCGCCCGACTCTGATCCGTATATGACCTACTCCCTCAAACTACAGAAGCGAGCCGCTGCCATATGGACGGAATGGGCAGACATGATTTTGTTCTGCAACTTTCACAAGAACGTGGTCACGGCAAACGACAACGGCAAAGGCAAGGCCTTTGGCAACGGAGACCGCGTTATCTACACCGCTTCCCGTCCGGCTTACACGGCAAAGTCTCGCTGGCCTCTCCCTCAAGAAATTTTTATCGGACAGGACACGACTTGGAAGCCGTTCCATAGTGCTCTCTCTGATGCAACCGACAACGCATACACTAATGAAAATTAGCCGAAAAGGAGTTTATTATGCCTATTGATTTCAATAATGCAGAAGAACAGCGTGATCCGATACATGGCCCTGTTCCCGCAGGCTCTCGTGTTCTGCTCAAGATGGAAATTCTCAAGCCGAAGAATGAAAGTAAGAGGATTCCATTTGTGGCTGTATCGCAAAAGAATCTCTACATGCTTTGGGTTCGCCTCACCGTACATGCTGGCAGCTATCAGGGGTTCAAATGGACTGAAAACTGGATGCTCCCCGAGGGAGAACAGCAAGTACAACTCACAGAAAAGCAGAAGGTAGCATGCCGTATTTCATACTCCCGCATGAGAGGCGTTGTTGAGGCAGCCCGTGGTATCGATCCCAAGGATAAAAGCCAGCAGGCAAACAGCCGCCGTGTTATCAATGCATGGCTCGACCTTGACGGAATGGTCTTCCCTGCACGTGTAAACGTTGCAGACGATGGAAGAGAATACAACGGCCGTACCATATGGGATAATCAGATTGCTCGTGTCATCACGCCTGATATGGAAGAATACCGTGAGCTTATGCAGGGCGGCGAGTTCATCAATCCTAATGGGGCTACATTCGGTAAGAACGCGCCGAGGTCGAACAATCAGCCTCCCCACGACGATTATGACGACTACGCCAACAGCGCATATGGGGGTACGGCGTTTCCGTCTAATCCTCCGTCTGAAGACTGCCCCTTCTGATATTAGCCATACCCTCCCCTCCAAACGGCCAGCCGCCGGGCCTTATACGGCGGCAAAGGTAACAACATGGACATAGATAAGGTCGATGCCGTTGTGTATCTCTGTGACGAATTGAAACGACGTGCAGAGAGATGGAAAGAGGCTGATAGCGAGTGCCGTTTTATCTGCCCCAAGGAATCCGCCGCACTCCGCCGCACAAGCATGGAACTCACCCGTGCGTTGGCCGATATGAGGCGGCCGTGAAGCTATACACGGGCGACCGAGTAATTGACCACCTGGGCCGCGAGCTGTGCCTCTCACACCGCGCTAAAATCGCGGGGCGGAAGGGATGGCTTGCGTACCCGGTACGCAGGGAAAAGGTGCAGCGCGGGCACAATGCCGTGGTGCTGGACGAGGAAATCAGGGGCGTTGTCGGTGAGGGCGGCCAGTTTATTTTGACGAGGTAGGTGTGAGATATCTTTCTGTCTGCTCCGGCATCGAGGCCGCCTCCTGTGCATGGCAGCCGCTGGGCTGGGAGGCGATCGCGTTTTCGGAGATAGAGCCGTTTCCCTGCCGAGTGTTGCAACACCGATTCCCAGACGTTCCGAACCTGGGGGACATGATAAAAATAAATGGAGAAAACTATCGTGGAGCAGTTGACCTTCTCGTCGGCGGGACTCCTTGCCAAGACTTCAGCGTCGCCGGAAAAAGAGCTGGCTTGGATGGAGAACGTTCAGGACTGGCCCGAGACTTTGCGCGACTGCTTCGAGAGATTCGCCCGCGCTGGTTCGTCTGGGAAAACGTCCCCGGAGCTTTTTCAACTCACTCCGGACGGGATTTCGGGACATTCATCTGGACGCTGGCCGAATGCGGGTATGGTATCGCATGGCGCGTGCTTGACGCTCAATTCTTCGGAGTGCCACAGCGTCGTAGAAGAATCTTCCTTGTCGGATATCTTGGAGACTGGCGACCTTCCGGCGCGGTACTTTTTGAGCCCGCGAGCCTGTGCGGGAATACTCCGGAGAGCCGAAAAAAGAGGCCGGGAATTACCCAGAGCCTTACGGGATGCCTTGGAGCGGGCGGCGCAGACGACAACAGAGCGCAGGCAGGATTCTACGTCCCTTCAACATGTAAATCGTTGTTGAGCAGCAATCAGCGGGGAGATTACGAGACAGAAAATTTCATTGCTGCACCTGTAACTACAAGAGGATACGCCGACAACGCAGCTCAGGAAAGCAAGCTGATTCCGTCACGGATAGGTGTACGCCGGCTGACTACTCTGGAGTGTGAGCGTCTGCAAGGGTTCCCGGACGGCTGGACAGATATCCAGGGCGCGTCGGACACGGCCAGGTACAAGGCGCTTGGCAATTCCATGGCCGTGCCGGTCATGCGATGGATCGGTGAGAGGATTGAACGAGTGGAAAAACACATAGGAGAAAACCATGGAACAATACACCTACATCGAATCGTCAGAATCGAAAACAAAGCGCTGCGTACACCCGTGGGGCGATTATGAGAAGATAGGCACGTTCACGAACTGCGAAGGCGAGGGCTGCATGGGCTGGGTGCATGAGACGGACGAAACCGGCAAGCCCACGGGGCGCGGACGGTGCGGAATGGTGCAGCCTATCATAACGATTTGTAACTGCGTGTGAGGTAAATTAGATGAAAATTATGCTTTCTCAGCCCATGAGGGGTAAGACCACTGATCGAATTAGGGAAGAACGTGAGGCCGTAATCTCCATGCTTGAGTCTCATGGGCACACGGTCGTCGATACCGTCTTCACGGATACGCCGCCGGACACTGACAATGTCGCGCTCTGGCATCTCGGGAAGTCTCTGGATGCCATGAGCGCCGTTGAAGCCGTGTATTTCATGAAAGGATGGAGCCAGGCTCGAGGCTGTATCATTGAACACATGGCCGCCGAGAAATACGGTCTGTGGATACTGCATCAGGAGAGCTAACCATGAAAAAAGAAATCGTGCAGACCGTCATTTTTTGCGACTGGTGCGGTTCTCAGGAAAACGTCAGGTCGTACACGTTCCGGCGAAGATATTATGACGGGCACAGAAATGATGAAGAAGACGCTAGCATTGAACTGTGTGCGGAGTGTCAGCGAAAGGCTTATGAAAACCTGCAAAAGATAGGCCAGATGCGGGATGGTGAACATGTATGACCGAAGAACGCATTTCAGAACTCCGAGCCCTGTGCGCCGAGTATGAGAAGAAGAAAGAGTCCTGCGAAGCCGCAGGGCTTGGAGCCAAGGCCGAAGACATAGCGGCTGACGGTGTGGGGAGGCGTGCGCTGGAAGCCCTGCCGGAGCTGCTGGACGAGCTGGAACTTGAAAGGAGCCAAGCTGCATTTTGCAAGGATTACTTCCGGGCAAGCTTCAAGGAGCAGCTAAAATATTTCAGGAAAGCGAAAATGTCTGAGATAGCCAGAGACGAGATCGCAGAATGTTGCGAAGAACTTTTCGAGCTTGTGGACTGCCTCAGCACCTGGCTTGCCAACGCATACATAGACCCGTGCCTGTTGCCGGACTTCGGCCGGAACGACATAGAGCCGCCCCAACCGGAGGACGTAATCGCATACGCAAAGGAGTGCATACATGGTGAATCTTGACGAACTCATGTGCCTGCATGAAGCGGCCACGCCGGGGCCGTGGCATATCGAAGACTACACGGTGGTATGTAATGCTCACGGCAGCGCCGTGGCAGATACATATCTGGAGAGTTTTGCAGAAAAAAGGCGTGAGGCGAACGCGGGTTACATCTGCGCATCATGCAACGCAGTGCCTGAGCTGGTGTCTCGGATAAAGCATCTGGAGGCGCAGCTATATGAGGCCGTAGGGTATATCATCAGCAATGAAAGCATGAGCATGATTGATTGCCGAATATGCTTCTTTGAGCAGTATTGCGAGCGTAAGAAAGATCAATGGAAGCCGGACCCTGAAATGTGCCGGAAGGCAATTATGCACTGTATAACTACTGAAGAGAGAGAAGAACATGGGTCTAATTGAATTTCTGAACACGAAACTTTCCGGTGCGCTGTTTGCCATCACTATGCTGATAGCATGGGCCTGTCTCTGGTACTACGCAGGATACAGCAGAGGATACACAAGAGGCATGACCAAGAACCCGGAAAAGCAGGAAACGATCAACTACATCTATGCGGACGGACGCATTTTGCGATTTTCCCCAGATGATAGGCCCATCGTCATTGACCTTGAAAAAGGAACAGTCACCACTATTGTCCCGAAGGAGGAAAAGAAATGACCGAAGACGAAAAACGCGGATTCCAGAATGGCTTTCGCGTAATGCTCAAAATGATAGATGAAGGCGGATACATATTCCTGAAAAGTGGCAGAAAGACCTTGCCAATGCGTTTTTCGGGTTTATCGGCAGAGCCGAGCGTGACGTAGAAAGAATCACGGAATTGTACGCTAAGCACGGATACGAGGCGATAATGCAGGCGATAGAAAATCGCGAAGGAGAGGGAAAGCGATGATCTTCATTGACCGCCAGTGCCCAACCTGCCACGGCAAGGGCTGCGCAGAGTGCCACGGCACGGGGATGATCGGCGGCATGAGCGACGTGTATGTCTCCACGCCGAGGACGGAGCAGGACAGCTTCGGAGAGCGCATGAGAGCGTGGAGGCTGGAACACGGCCGCACATTCCGTGAACTGAGCGCTGAGACCGGCATACTGCCCAGTGTGCTTTCCGGGATTGAGGACGGCAGGCGGATGCCGACAGAAAAACAGCGGAAGAAAATAAAGGAGGTTATGAGATGATCGAATTGAATCCTTGCCCGGCATGTGGAAGCGAGGCCGTCATTACAGGATGTGGAGGATTGAGGGCAATCTGTAGAAACTGGGATTGCCAGATGACCGGACCGAGAAGGCACACGAGGAAAGACGCCATAGAAGCATGGAACAGCCTTCCCCGAATTGTACTATGGAAAGATTGTCCACCTCCACCGACACTATTGGCAAAAGCACCTACAACTAGGGGTGAAGAATGATCAAATTGAAAACGTGCCCGGCATGCGGAAAGCCGGTAGAACTTGAAGGCGGCCAGTCATGGCACGACCAGCACCGTTTTCTCATAAAGTGCTACGAGTGCGGATGTTCCAGAGTCTCCGACACTGACAAAGACGAGTGTGTCCGCAGGTGGAACGCCCTGCCCCGTCGCCTGCGCTGGACGAAAGAGCCGCCCACGGAACCGGGCTGGTACTTCTGTCAGCGAATATGCAAAGACGCTGAAAATCAATATCCCTTGCGCGTGGTACATATCCATTATGACGTGGTCATGGGTAAGCACGTTCTGTGCTACGGAGGATGCGCATGGTATGGAGTAGAAGACGACCGGCAGGAATCTTCCCCGCTGTGTGATATCTCAAAGAGTGCGCTTGAAGAAATGTGGTGGGCCGGTCCGATACAGGAGCCTGTGGAATGATCGACTGGAATCTTGTTGCACTTCTGTGCTTTTATGCTTTTGTAATGTGGCTAGTAATTAGGACTATCAATAAATGATGCCGTACAGTTTTTGAGGCCGTGTGAAAGCGGCCTTTTTCTTTTAAGGAGCAATTATGGACCCCCTGCTGATCGACAAGCACGCCCTCGGTGAACTGCTGAGTATGGGGCCGGACTCTGCCCGTGCGTTCTGCGAGAGGCACGGGGTATATCCGATCAATGTAGGCTTGGGAGGAAAAGTTGTCTTGCGCTGGAATCGGGAGGAAGTTATCCAGATGGTAAGCACATTGCAAGCCGTAGGCCAAGAGAAGAAGGTTGTGCTCAGAAAGAACCCCCGATGCTCAGTCATCGGGAAGTCGTCGCGCACCCTTTTTCTTGAACTCTCCAACTCTCTGCAATAAGGAGCGGAGCCTATGGCTATACAGTTCCGCAAAGGGCAGCCTAAAGCATGGCGTGTTTACTGGAACAACCCGTACACAGGCAAGCGTCAGTCAAAGTCTTTCTCGGAAAAGCTCGACGCCGAGAAGTTCGATGCGACGATCAAGTTCCAGCTGCAATTTGAAAAAGAAAGGTTCCTGCCGGAAGAACAGGAACCCGCAAAAGGAGAAAATGATAACTCTCTGGAAACAATTTTCTACACGTTTTTGAAGGAAAGGCAGTTCTCTCCGAAAGGCCTTGAATGGCAGCTTGATGGGATCAAAAGCGCCCTGCTGCTGTTTGGCAGAATGGACATAACGTCGATCACCAAAAAGGAACTGGCAAAAGTCCTACAAGCCGAGACGCAGAAGGGAATCAAGCCAGCCACGGTGTGCAAGCACATGTCCGTGGTGTTTTCCTTCCTTCGCTGGGCGGTGAAGCGCGGCCACATGAAGGAGCTTCCGCAATTCCCTGAGATGCCGTCATGGCACTATGAAAAGCTGGTTCCGCCGACGCCGGAGGAAGTCCAGCGGATCATGGAAAACTCGGCTCCGCACCTTCAGCGCGTAATCATCCTTGGCGCGAAGCTGGGTATGCGCGTTGGTCCTTGCGAATTGCTCCGCCTGAAATGGAGCGATGTCGACCTTGTCAGAAAGATCGTCAGAGTTACGGCGGCTCAAAAAAACAAGGCAGAGCCGTACAGGGAAGTTCCAATCATGAACAGCCTCATGCCTCTTTTCAGCTTATGGCATGATGAAGATATGAAGCTGGGCATGAAGTATGTCATACACTGGAGGGGTAAGCCTGTAGAACGAATCTATCATGCATGGAGGAAGGCTCTTGTGCGTGCGGGCGTTGATCGGAAGATTAGGCCCTATGATTTGCGCCACGCGTTCGCAACGGACGCCATAGCGGCAGGAGCGGACATCGGCACTGTATCCCGCCTTATGGGGCATACCAGTGTTCAAATGGTGCTCAAACACTACCAGCATGTGGCAACGCAACAAAAAAAACAGGCCATTGAAGCCCTGCCAGAGATCGCCGTGGAAAAGCTGATATGTGCCTGGCATCATGTGCCTGACAACAAAGGCGAGGTGCTTCAATGACCTATCTCATTGAAATGCTTGGTGGACCCGGCAGGCTTCGAACCTACGACAATCCGGTTATGAGCCGGGGGCTCTACCAACTGAGCTACGGGTCCAACGGCGAAAAATATGCCTTTATTCTCTCCGTTTGGCAAGAGAAAAACACGGCTGTTTCGCGGAAAATATGCGCCTTTCCCGGAGAGACCGCGCCGGAAGGAAGGATCCGGGGCCCCGATGCGCCGCGCCGGCCGGGGCGGCCTGCCCTCCCGCACCTGCCCGGAAAAAGACACTGCCCCCTTTTCCGGAGAAAAGGAGGCAGTCCGACGGCCGGGACGGTCATGGTCGCCCCGGCCGGAACAGTGCCGTCACAACGGCAGGCTTTCAGAGGGCCTGAAAATATTCGCGGGGATGAGCGCAGGCCGGGCAGGACTCGGGAGCCTCGAGGCCTTCATGCACATAACCGCAGTTCTGGCAGCGCCACACGCGGGGCTTGTCGGACTTGAACACGGTACCGGCTTCGATGGCCGCGGCAAAGGCAAGGAAACGGGCTTCGTGATGCTTTTCGGCCACGGCGATGTTGCGCATGACGGCGGCGATGGCGGGGAAGCCTTCCTGTTCGGCCACGTCGGCAAAGGAAGGATATATGTCGGAATATTCCTCGTTCTCACCCGCGGCGGCAGCCTTCAGATTGTCCAGCGTGGAGCCGATGACGCCCGCAGGATAGCTGGCCGTGATCTCCACGGTGCCGCCTTCCAGGAACTTGAACAGACGCTTGGCGTGTTCCTTTTCCTGATTGGCGATTTCCTCAAAGACCTTCTGCATTTCCACATAGCCGTCCTTCTTGGCCTGAGAGGCGAAGTAGGTGTAACGGTTGCGGGCCTGAGATTCACCGGCGAAGGCGGTGAGAAGATTCTTTTCCGTCTGGGTTCCTTTCACAGATTTCATGGCAATTTCTCCTGATGGTTGGAAATGGTGAATAATCAGCAGGCCCGGCTGTGCCGTTCTTCCTGCATGTCTTCCGCCATGGAGGCGGATTTCCGTTCGCATTCCTCGCAGATGCCGTCGTATTCCACCCGTACGGTGGTGATCCTGAATCCGGGAACGCGAAGACTGTCTATGACAGGTTCGTCTCTCCCGTCCGTGAACACGTCGGCAACGCGACCGCATACGTGACAGCGTACATGGCGATGAGGTTCTACTCTTCCGTCAAAGCGGCGCATGTTTCCGGCCGAATCTATCTTCAGCACTTCGCCCATTTCCGCAAGAAGGTCCAGATTACGGTAGACCGTCCCCAGACTGATGTGCGGCATGCGCGTCTTGACTATGGTGTACAGCTCGTCAACCGTGGGATGAGTGTCCACCTTGCGCAGTTCCTCAAGAATGATTCGACGCTGATTCGTCATCCTTGTCTTGGACATGGTTGCTCCTCAAAATCACTTGAGCTTTTGATAACAATAATAATAATGATTGTCAATAAGAAAAAGTTTTTCCCCGTCATATTTCATAATTCGCCAGCGCACGACCGGAAGCGGGGGCGGAAAAAGCCGCCAGCGGTGCCGGGGCCGGAGACTGGGACAGAAGTCGGAGACGGAAGCCGGGCGGGAACAGCAACCGGGGAACAGCGGCAGGGCCGGGGCTGAACCCGCGGCCGAAGACTGGGGACTGAGGCGGAAGCCGGGGCAGGATGCGCGACCGGAGACTGGGGACAAAGCCTCGACCGGAGACTTGGCAGGAGGTGCGGGACGGAAGTCTGGGACGGAAGTCGCAGGACGGAAGATGGGGCCGGAAGCCGGGCGGAAAAAGCCGCCAGCGGCGCCGAGTTCGAATACTGGGGACTGAGGCGGGACGGAGAGCTGGAGACGGCCCCCGGCCGCCGCGGAAAAGGCCGGGCCGGAAGCGCGGCCGTGGCCGGTCCCGAGCCCCCGGAGTTCCCCTCTTCCCTGCCCTCGGCTGCGGGCTGCGGGCGACGGCGGATGCCGCAGCTCATGGTCCCCTGCCCTGCCGCGCACGCGGGACGGAAAATCATGGCCGTATCACGGCGCGTCCGCCACGATGGAGCTGTCCGGTCCGTCCGACAAGGAGGTTCCATGAACAGAGACTCTTCCGGCATGCACCGTCCTCTTTCCCGACGGGATTCCGTCCGTTCGTCCCTCGCGGCCGCCGCGCTCGGCGGCGTGACGAGCGGTTTCTTTCCCTGCGTCGGACAGGCGCTTGGCGAAACGCTCACGGCCGTACGGCCGCCGGTGTTCTGGTTGCAGGGCATGGGCTGCACGGGCTGTTCCGTTTCCATACTCAACAGTCTGCACCCGCGCATTGCCGACGTGCTGCTTCACGTCATACGCATGGATTTTCATCCCACGCTCATGGCCGACGAGGGCGAAGGCGCGGTGGAATTCATGCTGCGCATGGCCGAAGAGCATGACGGCGGTTTCGTGCTGGTGCAGGAAGGTGCGGTTTCCGAAAAAAGCGGCGGACGCTTCTGCGTCATCGGCGAGGCAGGGCATCAGGAATTTCCCCTGTCCGTGATGCTGGAAAAGCTGGCTCCGCATGCCGCCGCCGTGCTGGCCGTGGGCAGCTGTGCCGCCTACGGCGGTGTGAGCGCGGCCCGGGGCGCCGTGACCGGAGCCATGGGCGTCGGCGAGTTCTTCCGGGAAAAGGGCATCGTCACGCCCGTGGTCAACATTCCGGGCTGTCCGCCGCATCCCGACTGGATGGTGGGCACCATACTCATTCTTCTGGACGCCGTGGAGAGGCTCGGTCTTGCCGAAGGCGTGAAGGCCGTGGCCGGAGGGCTCGACGCCTGGGGACGGCCCCGCGCGTTCTACGGCGCGACCACGCACGAAAACTGCCCGTATCTCTACAAATTCGACGAAAAAAGCATGGCGACGAGCCTCACGGACAAGCAGAACTGCCGCTACGCGCTGGGCTGCAAGGGACCCGGCGCCTGGTGCGATTCGCCCCTGCGGCGCTGGAACGACAGGGTGAACTGGTGCGTGGAGAACGCCCTGTGCATCGGCTGCGTGCAGCCCGACTTTCCCGACGGACAGTCGCCGTTCTACCGGGGCTTCTCCATCTGACGGCCGCCCCCGCCGATCCGTCCGACAACACTGTAACCCAAGGACAAACACGCATGGCCGTTTCCGTGGCTATTGATCCCGTCACCCGCATCGAGGGACATCTCAAGGCGCATCTGGAAATTTCCGGAGGCGCCGTCACCGATGCCTGGCTGACCGGCGGCATGTTCCGCGGCTTTGAAACCATACTTCTGGGCCGCGATCCTCTGGATGCCCCGCAGATCGTGCAGCGCATCTGCGGCGTCTGTCCCGTATCCCACGCGCTGGCCTCCTGCATGGCCCTGGAAGACGCGGCCGGCGTCGTGCCGCCCCGCGAAGGCAGGCTGCTGCGCAATCTCATGCAGGGCGCGAACTTTCTTCAGTCGCACATTCTGAGCTTCTATCAGCTTTCCAGTCAGGATTTCTTTCAGGGACCGGCGGAACCGCCCTTTGCCCCGCGGCAGAAGAAGCCCGATCTGCGTCTGGGCGAAGCCGCCACGCGCATGATGCTCGATCAGTATCTGGAATCGCTGGACATCCGTGCGCGGTGTCATGAAATGGCGGCCATTTTCGGCGGCCGCATGCCGCATGTGCACGGCATAGTCCCGGGCGGAGCCTCCGCTCCGGCCACGGCCGAACAGATACGGCAGTTCCGCTCCCGCCTGAAAACCGTGCGCACCTTCATCGAGGAGAGGTACGTGCCCGCGCTGTACCTGCTGTCGGAAGTCTACGACGATCTGGCCCGCACGGGCAGGGGCTGGGCCACGGCCATGTGCATGGGCGTGTTTCCCCATCCGGACACGGGAGAGGAAGCCATACGTCCCGGCGTGTGGGCCGGAGGCAGGGAACGGCCCTTCGAGCCCGGCAGGATCATGGAAAACGTGCGATGGTCCTGGTTCACCGCGGAGTCGGGCGGCAGTCCGTTCAGCGCGCCGCCGCTGCGCGTGGATCTGGACAAGTCCGGAGCCTACAGCTTTTCCAAGGCCGCACGCTACGACGGCATGCCCATGGAAGTGGGGCCGCACGCCCGCATGTGGATAGGAGACATGGAACTTTCGCCCATGGGCCGGGAACTTGCGCCCCGGCATCTGGGCATCCGGGCCAAAACCTTCCGCGAACTCGGCGAAACGTTCGTGTTCTCCATCATGGGCAGGCATCTGGCCAGAGCCGAGGAAACCTGGTTCGTGGCCCGCGCCATGGAAGGCTGGCTCGACGATCTTGTGCCCGGGAGCGATCCGCTCACGCCCCTGCCGCCGCTCCGGAACGGCGAAGGCTATTCGCTGACGGAAGCGCCGCGCGGTTCGCTCATGCACTGTCTGCGGGTGGAGGACGGGCGTCTGAGCTTCTATCAGGTTCTGCCCGCCACGCTGTGGAACGCCTCGCCCCGGGACGACAACAATCTGCGCGGACCCATGGAAGAGGCCCTTGTGGGCCTGCCCGTACCGGAGGAAGAAAGTCCCGTGAACGCCGGGCGCCTGATACGCGCCTTTGATCCGTGACTGGGATGCGCCGTGCATGTCATGCACGCCCGGAACTCCGCGCAGCCCGGCGACTGACGCCGGAGCACGCTTCCGCCTCTGCCATGTAGGCGTGCGGAAAAGGCCGTCAGGGACGGCACAGGGACGGTTCCCTTCGGAATCGTCCCTGTTTTTTTCTGAGGAGAACGCTCGTCAGCTGCGGCGGGCCGCAGGGCGACGTCTGCCCGTCATGCGGAAGAAGTACAGCACCACGAGACCGGTCAGCACGGCCACCGCGGCCATGGGCAGGGCCGTGTCCGCGCCGCCGAGACCCACGAGGGGCGAAGCCGCCGCGCCGAACACGAAGGAGGTCACGCCGAGCAGACCGGACGCGCTTCCCGCCCCGCTCTGCTGCGAGGCAATGGCGAGCGAGAAGCTGGTGGTCGTGGTGATGCCTATGCACGACACGAACAGAAACAGCGAGGCGATCATGCAGGCCACCGGCAGATGCAGCACGCTCACGAGCGCCACGGCCACGGAGGCGCACAGCGAAAGCATGACGCCCCAGCCGAGCACGGTTCTGTCGCCGTAGGCCATGCAGAGTCGTCCCGTGGCCTGGGCAAAGAGCATGATGCCCAGTCCGTTGAAGCCGAAGCACAGGGCATACTGCTGGGCGGAAAGCCCGTAGATGTTCTGAAGAACGAAGGGAGAGGCCGAAATGTAGCCGAAGAAGCCCGCCATGACGAAGCCCTGAATGAGCATGTAGGCGACAAAGATTCTATTGCCGAACAGGCGGAACATGGCGCGGATCGACTGTCCCATGCCGCCCTGCACGCGCTTTTCCGGGGGCAGGGTTTCCGGGCAGCCGAAAAACACCAGGGAGAACTGAAGCACCCCGCAGCCCGCCAGAAAGAAGAAGATGCCCGACCAGTCGGAAAAGCGCAGTATCTGACCGCCGATGACCGGGCCGAAAATGGGCGCCACCCCGTTGATGAGCATGAGCAGGGAAAAGAAGCGCGTCAGCTCCGACCCCCGGAACAGATCGCAGGCCACGGCGCGGGAAAGCACCACGCCGCCGCTTCCGGCCAGCCCCTGAAGGAAGCGCAGGGCCACCAGTTCCCCGACGCTCGAGGCCCGGGCGCAGAGAAAGGAGGCAAGGATGAACATGGCCAGAGACAGCAGCAGGGGAATCTTGCGCCCGCGGGCGTCGCTGAGAGGTCCCAGAGCGATCTGACCGAGAGAAAGTCCGAGCAGACAGGCCGTAATGCTGAGCTGCATCTGCGACGTCGCGCTGCCGAGTTCCGCCGCCATGTCCGGCAGCGCAGGAAGATAGAAGTCCGTACACAACGGCCCCATGGCGGCAAGAAATCCGAGAATGGCCGCCATGAAAAGGCGTGCTCCGGCACTTTTAAAAGGTGAAACAGACATGAAAACTCCGTGAGACGAAAGGAACCGATTATGGCTCGGCACAGCTCACCCGCGCCCTCCAAGACGCAGGTCAGAAAAAAATAGAGAGGAAAAGGGATTTCGTCCAGTATCCGTTTTCCGCCCGAGAGCGGCGGCCTCTTGCCGGAGCTTTCGAGGTCCGGCCCGGCCCGTACCGAGAGCGGCCGCCCCTGACCGTGAGCAGACGACCGCCGCGGTCGTGAGCGCAACCTCTTGCCGGTGACTTTCGCGGACCTGCCCCGCCGTGAGCACGACCCTGCCCTCCCCCGTGAGCGCGGCCCGGCCGGTTCAGGAGCACGCCGCACGGAAAGCGCCGGAAAAACGGCGGGCCACGCTCCGGCAGCATTCTCGAAGCCGGTTCGCCGTGAAGGAAAGGAAGAACGACGGCGTCTTTCGCCGCGGCGTATGGTGCAGCCTTCGGGAAAGGAGACTTTCGGACGTAAAACCCCGGAAAAAGAAAAAGCCGTGAACGGATGTTCACGGCTTCTGCTTTCTGCTGGTGCCCAGGGGGAGACTCGAACTCCCACGCCATTCGGCGCTACCACCTCAAGATAGTGTGTCTACCAATTCCACCACCTGGGCACGAGGTGGAACTTATAGAAAATCGCCCTCCATGGCAAGTCTTTTTTTACGGTTCCGGAAAAAAATTCCGTTCTCCGGTTCTCCGGGCACGGGGGCGCGGCACAGGCGGCCGCAGGGCCGGGGCCGTGCGGAGAAAGACGGACGCGGCCGGAGGCCCCCCTGCCCTTTCCGGGTGCGGACGACGAAAAAGGGGCCCCACCGGCATAGCCGGTGGTTCCTCTTGTGCGCCTGTAAGGC
>JAXVQY010000238.1:0-1684 GCA_037303805.1 bacterium
ACCTTCACCATGCCGCCGCCGGCGGAGGCTTCCACTTCCTTCTCGGCCATTTCCTGCTGAAGCTTCGCAATCTTGTTCTGCATCACCTGCGCCTGGCGCAGCAGATCGTTCATGTTCTTCATGCTATGTCTCCTTGAATGGCAAGGGCCGTCGGCCCTTCTCTGCGTAGTTAACGGTTGATGGGGGTACAGCGCACCAGTCTGGCGTCGTAGGCATCCTGGAATTTTTTAATGACGGGATGCGTCTGAATCTCTTCCTTGAGCTCCGCCTCGGTACGCACGATTTTCTGAGGAGGGCGGAACGCTATTTTCAGAGGCCGTCCAGCCCACTCTGCGGCCAGAGATTCGAGAACCCGCAGCTTTTCGGGCCTCTGAAGCTGCTGTCCGATAATCTGAGAAAGAGCCTGAAGGACCAGCCAGTCGCCCCGCACCTCGCCCATGACCTGGCGGAGCATGGGCAGAGGAATATCCCGATTATCCTGGCAGACTTCAAGAAAGGTATCCCACGTCAAAGAAGTATCCACCGGCAGATTTTTCCATTCCGCCGAAGGACGCCGGGCCGCCGGAGCCCGAGTTTCAACAGGTTTCGATGCTTCCGTCAAGTGCGGGACGACGACCGGGGAAACCTCCGGAGGCTGAACAGATGCGGGGGACGGCTCCGGAGCGGAAACAGGGGAAGGAAAAGAGGGCTTGACGGAAGAGACGGGCGTCGATGCCGGGGCGGATGTCTCCCCGGCAGGACGGGGCACGACCGGTGCGGCAGGATGCCGTTCGGATGCGGGACTCACGGCCGGAGCCGACGCGACAGGGGCCGAAGAGGATGAAGGTCCGGCCGGAGTCTGCGGTGCGGAAGAAGGAGCCGGCGCAGAAGAGAGGGGTGCCGGGCTCCGACCGGTCGAAACGGCGGGAGAAAGCGGCGCAAGCTCTTCCAGAGGCAACAGCCGGGGAAGCATGGCAAGATTCAGCAGCAGAAGTTCCAGCCCGGCGGACGGCTCAAGACTGGTCAGGATTCGTCGCTGAGAGTCAAGCGTCATCTGCCATGCGGCATGAATATACGTCAGGGAAAAACGCGAAGCGGCCGACGAAAGGCGCTCCAGCTCACCCTCGGGCATGTCGAGTTCCTGCGCCGTCTCCCGACCGGCCTGCTTCATGAGAAAAAGATTGCGCCAGAGGCTGCCGAGTTCCCTCAGGAAAAAGCCCATGTCCGCCCCCTGAGCCAGAAGCTCGCGCACCAGCACGGTGATGGCCGCGGCATCCTGACCGGCCAGAGCATCCAGCAGACGGTCCATCACTTCCTGACCGGCCAGCCCCAGAACCTCACGGGTCTGTTTCGCCGTCAGCGGTTCATCCGGCGCACAGCCCAGAGCCAGCACCTGACCGAGCAGCGACATGGAATCACGGACGCTGCCCGCCGCACGTCGGGCAATGAGGTGGGCGGCTTCCTTTTCAAAGGCTCGTCCCTCGCGTTGAAGAATATCGCAGATATGGGCTTCCAGTGTCGCTTCGGGAATCTGCCGGAACACAAAGTGCTGGCAGCGGCTGACAATGGTCACGGGAAACTTGTGCTGCTCCGTGGTGGCCATGATGAAGGTCACATGCGCGGGCGGCTCCTCCAGCGTCTTGAGCAGGGCGTTGAAGGCTTCCTTGGTGAGCATGTGCGCTTCGTCGATGATGAAGACCTTGTA
>JAXVQY010000239.1:0-13738 GCA_037303805.1 bacterium
TGAGCATGTAGCCGCCCACGATGGTGAAGTCGGAGCCCTTGGCCATGAACTGCAGAGGATTGTTGGTGCCGTTGTTGGAGGTGACGTCCACCTGCTTCGCGTTCAGCGCGGTCAGGGCGTCCGAGGTGGAGTTGAGCGGGATTTCTATGACGTTGATGCCCACGTCCTTGAGATAGCCGTTGTTCTTGGCAAGGGTGACGAGAACGTTGCCGCTGTTGGCTCGGGCCCAGCGCACGGTGTCCACTTCCGGCTTGTCCTGAGCCATGGCTGTGCCGCAGGTCAGCAGAACGGCGGCAAGAAGAGAGGCGAGAATTTTTTTCATAGAGATGCTCCCTGCATGTTTTGATGAGGTGTTCAGGCCATGCGCCTGTTCACATCGCGGTTGATCTGATGGATGAGGGTGTTTCTCAGTTTGAGCGTTTCCACATCATCGAACTGGGTTTCCCGCGTGGGACGCTTTTCAGGGGCGATGGTGCAGTCGTAGATGACCTTGCTCGGCGACTGGCCGAAGACAAGTATGCGGTTGGCCAGAAGCAGGGCCTCATCCACGTCGTGGGTGACGAAGAAGACCGTTTTCTTGGGTTCGGTCCGGGCCCAGAGCTCAAGCACCAGATCCTGAAGCCGTGCGCGGGTCACGGCATCGAGCGCGCCGAAGGGTTCGTCCATGAGCAGCACGGGCGGGTCGACGGCAAAGGCACGGGCGATGGCGCAGCGCTGTTTCATGCCGCCGGAAAGTTCCTTGGGCAGCTTGTCGAACACGGTCTCGTCGAGACCGACGTCGCGTATCTTTGCCAGGGCCGTTTCCTTCCAGCGTTTTTTCCCGTCTTTGGGAAAGCGCTGTTCCAGCGCCAGCATGATGTTTTCCCCCGCGGTCATCCACGGAAAGAGACCGTAGTCCTGAAAGACCATGCCGCGGTCGAGACCGGGCTGTTCTATGCGCCGTTCACCGATGGTGATGTCTCCCCGTGAGGGGTGTTCCAGACCTGCCAGAAGGCGGAGAAAGGTGCTTTTCCCGCAGCCGGAGGGACCCAGAAGACAGAGAAAGGACCCGGTGTCGATGGAGAGGTCGATGTCGTCCAGAATCAGACGTTCCGGGCTGTATCCGAAGACAGATGATTGATGCGGATGTCCTGCATAAGACGAACGTATCCTGTGGGCTCAGCGGAGCATTTCGAGGAAGGCCTCCGCGCGGACCTTGAGCTGTTCCGTGTCGGCGGGGGAGTAGTCGGTGACGATCTGCAGGAAGGGCAGATGCAGCTTTTCCCGGACGAATCTCTTCACCGACCAGGACTCCACGTCGTAGGTCTGGCAGCCCTGCCATGTGAGATCGACCACGGCGTCGACCTGAAATTCCCTCGTCAGCTCTTCCAGCGCCGCGTAGCGGTTCGGATTGGGAGACATGACGGAACAGGGCATCTCGAGATAGCGGGAGGCAAGGACCTCCAGCGGATCGGCGTTTTCGTCGATCATGAGACGCACCTTCTTGTAGCAGGAACAGTTGTCCAGACAGACCACGCTCGCGCCGCAGTCTTCCAGCAGTTTCACCACCTTGTGGGAGCCCAGTCCCACAGGGACGCCGGTGAGAAGAACACGCGGGGCTGACGCGGCAAAGGGGCTTTCTCCGGAAGCGCCGACTTCCCGGGCCATGTCCTCGAGAAGTTCCGTCGCCTTGTCCCAGTCCGGCACGAAGGAGGCACGGTGGGCGATTTCCATGAGCTGTATGCCGGAAAGAGGAGAGGGTTTTCTTTTGGCGAGATCGAGCACGCTCTTGAGCGCACGGCGGAAACGGTTGGCCTTGACGATGGCCGCATGCAGTTCCGTTTCGCCGATGGAGACGTGGAAGCGCTTCTCGAGCTCCCGTATCAGACGGGCATACTGATCTTTCCAGTACTGGAGCGCGGGTTCGTCCTGAATCTGCGGAAGCTGAAGGATGAACATGCTCTTCCGTTCGGCCAGAAGCTCGAACATCTTTTTCTTGCCGTCGCAGGTGGTGTCGGCGATCACGATGTCGGAGGCGGCGAGGTACGGGCAGCTGTCCTGGAGGGCAAAGCCGAAACTGCTTTTGATGAGCGGGCAGAGCGAACGCGGCAGCATGCTTTCCGCGGCGGGAATGGAGTCGTTCTTCGTGCCGCACAGGGAAACGGGGACGGCTCCCGCGGCCAGAGCTACTTCCAGAGGGGAGTATATGCAGTACTGGCCGACGACCTTCGTTCCGGCCTGTTTTGCTTCCTGAAGAGCCAGAACGTTGCGGTCCGTGATGTCCTTGAATCGTTCAATGCTGGGATAGGTCATGGTTGCTCCCGCATCAGCGCGCGGCAATGAGTGCCGCACCCAATGCTCCTGTGTTTTGCGGTTGTTCCGCCACGTTGACTTCGGCGCCGAGTTCCGAAGACAGACAGCGTGCGAAGGCGGGCAGGGTGGCGAGGCCGCCCGTGAAGGTGTATTCGCCCCGGCAGGCAATGCGGCGGGAAAGCGTGACCATGCGCCTGGCCAGAGAGCGGAACACGCCCGCAGCCACGTCTTCGGGCTTCACGCCCTGCGCAAGCAGTCCCACGATTTCCGTTTCTGCGAACACGGCGCACATGCTGGAAATATCCACGGGATGACCGCGGGAGGCAGCTTCGTCCAGCGCCTGCACATCCATGCCGAGAATACCGGAAAGCACCTGCAGAAAACGTCCCGTACCGGCGGCACATTTGTCGTTCATGACGAAATCCTGCACCATGCCGTCGGAATCCACGGCAATGGCCTTGCTGTCCTGACCTCCGATGTCCAGAACGACGCCGGTGCCGGGAAAAAGATGAACGGCCCCGAGGGCATGACAGGTGATTTCCGTGACGCTTTTGTCCGCAAAGGGCAGCGCTATGCGTCCGTAGCCCGTCCCGACGATGCGGGAAAGCGAGGTGCGTTCCACCCCGGCCAGCGCGCAGGCCCTGTCGAGGGCGTCCTCCCCGGCCTGCCGGGGATTCCAGCCCGTGGGGACGACGGCATGTGCCAGAACGGTTGCGGAATGTTCATCCAAGAGGACCGCTTTCGCGGCCACCGAGCCTACATCAACGCCTGCCACCGGCATATCGTTCTCCTGTTCTTTGTCCGCCGCCCGTTAGGAACGCAGGCGGCGGATATGACTGATTACGGACGGATGACCTTGTCGGCAAGGTCGAGACTGGTGACGATGTCCAGCATGTTGGTGGTCTCGCCGACCTGCTTCTGCTCGGTGAGATGGAAGAACTCAAGGCAGGTGCCGCACACGAGGATGCTCACACCGGAGGCCTCCAGCTTTTTCAGGGCGTCCAGAGCCTTGCCGGGCATGGAGGCGAGACGCACGCCGCCGTTGACCATGACGATGCGCCACAGATCGTTCATTTCGGGCAGCGTGGAGAGGAAATTGCCCATGAGCTTGGCGCCGAGTTCGTCGCTGCCGGAACCGATGACGTCGGAAGTGAGCAGCACCAGCGTCTTTCCGGAACGCGCACTTCCGGCGTCGGCAATGATTTCCTCGGCTTCGGCGCAGTTGATGCCGGCCTTGTGCCCGCAGACCTTCCATTCCGAGTCGCCGGTCTTCTTAATGTCGGTGACGTAGCCGGAACGGCCGAGAAAACGGCTGACGTTTTCCGTGGCGGGGACATTGTCCACGCAGACTTCAATGGAATCGGGGGCATTTTTCAGGGCGTCACGGGTACGGATGACAGGTTCGGGACAGGCCAGACCACGACAATCAAGAGAAACGGACATGGAACCTCCCAAAAACGGAGTTACAGGGTGAAAGAAAAAGGATCGGCACGGCCGTGCGGGACGGACCGGTACGGGCGGCCGGGAAAGGACCTTTCCTGC
This sequence comes from bacterium, assembly GCA_037303805.1. Lineage (GTDB taxonomy): Bacteria > Desulfobacterota > Desulfovibrionia > Desulfovibrionales > Desulfovibrionaceae > Mailhella. The sequence continues at coordinate 3,835 of JAXVQY010000239.1, forward strand.
GGCATGTCGATGTCAGACGGAGCTGCCGTGCATTTTCGACGCGGGATGCCGGACACGCTTTTTTGCGGCCGCCCCGGCGTGGGCATGCCGGCTCAGGGCTTCTTTGGCATGGAACAGTTCCGTTCTTCTTCGGATACCGCGGGACATTTTCGGGGATGACGCTGCGGGCTGCCCGCAGAGATGACAAAAAACGCTCTTTCCGGAGCTGCGACCAGAAAGAGCGTTGGAACGGCAAGAGAAAAACGGCTACAGAAACCGTCGAAGTCCGAGAAAGAAACTCTTCCTGTCACAGCGGAAGAGGAGTCAGGTAAAGGGATGGCGGAACATGGACTTCATCATGACGGAAAACACGGTGCGGCCTTCAGGCCCTTGAAGGGTACGGAAAGGAGCCTGCTGCGGCAGGTTCCGGCAGGCAATTCTTTCCATGATCCTGTGATATTGTCAAGATTGTCTCTTTTTTTATAAACTTTTTTACATAGTTGCGATAAAAGTCACATATTGATGACATGCATTTTACATAATCGGAACATGGGGTTCCGCAAAAGCGGTCGTCGGTGGCAGGCGGAAAATCCTGTTGTTCGTGAGGGAACCGTCTTCCTCCTGCCGGGACGCCGGAAAGAGGGGCTGCGGGCATCGCCGAAACCCGCGGAGGGGGGAGCGGACACGCTGCGGCTTCGACTTGCCTCCGGAGCCGGGGACGTTTATAAGGGGGCCATGAGTTTGAAACCCTTGCGAATCATGACCGTCGGCAGACCGCACGCGCCTTTCTGGAAGGATGCGGCGGCCCATTATCTGGAAAGACTCGCCCGCTTCCGGCAGGTGACGGACACCATCATCCGTGACTCCGATCCCGCGCTGCCGGTGAACCGGCGAGTGGAGGAGGAAGGCAGGCGCATACTTGCGGCCATAACGCCGCAGGATATCGTGGTCTGTCTGGATGAGAAGGGGCGGTCCATGACCTCCCGGGAGTTCTCACGATTTCTGGAAGGCATGTCCACCGATGCGACGCGCCGTCCCTGCTTCATCGTGGGAGGCCCCTTCGGGCTGCACGACAGCGTCCGTCAGAAGGCCCGGCATCTCATAGCCTTCGGCCCTCAGACTCTGCCGCATGAGCTTGCCCGGGTGGTGCTTCTGGAACAGCTTTACCGGGCCGAAACCCTGCTCCGCAACATGCCGTACCATCACGACTGAGCCTGGCAGGGCATCCCGGAACGTTCGGAGTCCCGCGCGGCAGATCTTCTTTTCGGATGCTCCGGAAGACGCCTCCGTCCTTTCTGCCGTTCTGCCGCGGAGCGGTCGTCCGCCGTCAGCTTTCTTCACCGGCCATACGCCGCAGTTCGGCCTCTCTGGCACGTTCGTCCAGCGGGCGGCAGAGCGTGAAGGTCTCGTCGCCCCGTACTTCCTTGGATACCTGAAAATGCTGGGCCGCACGGGCGGCAAGCTGCGGCCAGTGCGTGATGATGAGCAGCTGGCGCCGTGAGGCCAGATCATGCAGACGGTCGGAAACGCGGTTCAGCGTGATGCCGCCCACCCCGGCATCCACTTCGTCGAAGATGAGCGTGGCATCTTCGCTCGTGGACTGCACGCCCACCACCGCAAGAAGAAAACGGGAAAGTTCGCCGCCCGAGGCTATCTTGTCCAGCGGCTGCGGGCGCTGACCCGGGTTCGGGGCCCAGAGCAGGCGGTAGCGGTCTTCCATGCAGGCAGGGCAGATGACCCTGACCTTGTCTTCCACCTGAGGCCACACCTCGTGCGGCGTGCATTCCGGCTCGACATGGACGCGTTCGGAAAAGCCCAGCCCGGCCAGTTCCTTTTCCAGGGCCGTGCAGAACCGGACCGCAGCCTCCTTGCGTCGACTGTTGCATTCTTCAAGTATCACATGAAGTTTTTTGGAGAGTTCCCGCTCCTGCTTTTCCAGCCTGTGCAGGTCCAGCCCGCAGGCGTCGAGAAAGGAGAGGTTCTCGGTGATCTCGTCGCGCAGGCGCAGAATTTCGGGAATGGTGCGGCGCATGCGGCGTTTGAGCTGGGACAGTTCGTAGAGGCGCGCTTCCAGCTCGTCGGGATCGTATTCGCAGTCGGAGGAAGGCGTGCTGCGGAAACGCCTCGTCAGTTCCCGGGCTTCCTCCTCGAAGTTGAGCAGCGATTCCAGCGAGGGGGCAAAACTCTCGTCGTTCTGCGCAAGGGTGTGAAGCAGGCGTTCCAGTTCCCCCAGCATGGCGGCAAGCCCCGCCCCTTCTCCGCCGAGCATGAGTTCCAGCCCCTGCTCATACTGCGCCCGCAGATGCTCCACGCTCTTCAGCTCCGCGCGGGCCTTTTCCAGACGTTCTTCCTCGCCTTCTTCCGGCGCGACCCGCTCGATTTCCTTCTGCTGCATTTCCAGAAGTTCGCGCTTTTCGCTCAGCATGTCCATGCGTTCCAGCAGGCGGCGGCGCTGTTCCGCCACATCTTTGAGTTCGCGCACCAGAGCGTCCTTCCGGTCGACGATGGTTCTGTCGGGAAGAAAGGAGTCAATGAGCGCCGCCTGATAGGAAGGCTGAAGCAGTCGTTGCTGGCCGTGCTGGCTCACGTGGAAGAGCAGGGCGGGACGCAGGGCGCGCACGGTATCCTGTGAGGTGAGGGAACCGTTGAGAAAAAAATGACTGCGCCCGGAAGAGGCGGAGAGTTCCCGGCGAAGCACCACTTCCTCTTCGCCCTGTCCGCCCTGCCTGGTGAACAGGGCCTCGACCTGCGCCTTGTCGCGGCCGGGACGCACCATGTCGGTGGTGAGCCGGTCGCCGAGGACGAAGTTGATGGCCTTCAGAATGAAACTCTTGCCGGCACCGGTTTCGCCCGTGAGCACGTTCATGCCGTCGCCGAATTCCAGTTCCATGTCGTCGATGAGGGCAAGGCCGCGTATACGCAGATATTCCAGCATGATACCACCAGAAAAAAGTTTTGTGCGGGCAAGGCCCGATAGAACATCTTTCGTTGAAAAGATATAAAAAGTCAAGATTAAATTTATTTTAGCATAAACCAAAAATTGATTTATCAAGTAAAAAGCGCGGGAAAAGGCGTGCGGCAGGGGAAAGCAGGAAAAAAAATGCCCGCGGCAGGAACCTGGCGGGCTGGAGAAAGGAAAGCGCGGAACGGAGGTGTCGATGTACAAAAACAGACCGGAGAGGACGGCTGGCCCCTCCGGTCTGCGGAAGATCAGCCCTTCAGAGCCTTGCGGAAGCCTTCGGCCGAGCGGTCGATGACGGCATCCTCCACGGCGAAGGACAGGCGGATGTAGCCGGGATAACCGAAACCGGAGCTGGGAACCGCAAGCACGAGATTCTTCGTGAGGCGTTCCACGAGGCCCTTGTCGTCACCGCCGGGAGCCTTGGGGAAGAAGTAGAACGTGCCCTTGGGCGGCGTGAATTCATAGCCCGCGTCCGCGAGAATGGCGGCCAGCTTGTTGCGGCGGCGGGTGTAGATGGCGAGGGCCGCGTCCGTGGACGTGCCGAGGCATTCGGCCATGAGGTACTGACCCACGACGGGCGGATTCACGAAGCCGAGCACGCGGTTGGAGAAGATGAGGCCGTCCATGAGCTTGTCGGCGTCTTCCATGTCGGGATTGACGGCAATGTAGCCCACGCGTTCACCGGCCATGCCGTAGTTCTTGGCAAAGGAGCTGATGACCACGCTGTGCCTGTAGAGCGGAAGCGCGGCGGGGACTTCGATGCCGTCGTAGGCCAGGAAGCGGTAGGGTTCGTCGGCCACGAGATAGATGATGCGTCCGATGCGCTTCGAGGCTTCTTCCAGCATGGCGGCTAGGCTTACGAGATCCTCACTGGAGTAGACCGCGCCGGAGGGGTTGTTGGGAGAGTTGATGATGACCGCGCGGGTGCGGGGCGTGACGGCTGCGGCAAGGGCCTCCACATCGGGACCGAAGTCTTCGGCGCGGCAGGGCACGGGATGGAGGGTGCCGCCGTGATTGCCGACATAGAAGCGGTATTCGCCGAAGAAGGGGGCCACGGTCAGCACTTCGTCGCCGGGTTCGAGCACGGTGTGGAAGAAGGCGTTCATGACGCCTGCGGCACCGCAGCCCAGCATGACGTTCTGAGCCTTGAGCGCGGTTTGCTGCTGCTTGCTCAGCCAGGCGGCCAGTTTTTCACGGGCCCAGGCAAAGCCGCCGTTGGGCATGTAACCGAGGATGCCGGGTTCGGACAGGCGTGCCGCAAGAGCGCTCATGGCATGGGCCGCTTCGGCAGGCGGCGCAAGGTCGGGATTGCCGAGGCTGAAGTCGCACACGGCGTCGTTGCCGTATTTCTTGCGCAGTTCGATGCCGGCCTCAAACATGCGCCGGATCATGGAACCCTGAGAAAGGTTCTGTTCCATGGCGGAACTGATAACGGAAGCGGACATGGCAGTCTCCTTGAAGGATGGAAGGAAAGCGGGAAAAAACAGATTGGACGGAAACCGGGACGGAACGGTGTCGTCCGTCCGCACGGACGAAGCATGCCGCACGGCGCGGGGACGGGGCGGAGTCAGCGCTTCAAGGGCCTTCTCCAGCCTGTCCAGCCACAGGGTGATGAAGGCGGGATCATCGGCAAGGCCCCGCAGTTCGGCCTGACAGCGGAAGCCGGCAACTTCCAGACGGCTTTTCCATGAGGAGGGGGAAGCGCCCGCCATGTCTTCCAGCGTATGACGGCCGACGACGGAAAGCAGCGGCAGCAGCCACACGCGCCCGCCGGGGGGCGTTTCCGCGGCCAGCTCCGGCAGCAGCAGGTCAAGACCGTCGTATGCCGGACTTTCGAGCGTGGCCTCGTCGGGGCGGATCATGCCCGAACCGACCATGCATGCCACATGAATGCGGGGATCGTGCGCCCGGACGGCTTCGCCCCAGCGGCGGTAAAGAATGTCGCACTCATGGCGGCTGCCGTGAGCCATGCAGACGACGGGTTCGGCGGCGGAGCGCAGGGGCGAGATGTGTTCGAGAAGCGTTCCGGCGGCCTGCGCAACGGAAACGTCGTCGGGATCCAGGCTGGAGAGCAGGGGACGCCCGAGGCTGACGGCCAGCCTGCCTTCTTCCGCAATGACGCGGCAGTCGGCGGCCACGCCGTTGTATTCCATGCCGGGAATGAGATGCAGGGGCTGAACGGCCACATGCGTGTAGCGTTCATAGCGCATGCGCTTCAGCGCCTTGAGCACGGAATCGGATTTCGTGCGCGAGCTGGCCAGACGCAGGCGCATGGCTTCGGAGGTGAAGGCCCAGCGGACGGGCAGGTGAAAGCGTGCTTCCGTGGCGGCCTGGACGGCGCGCAGAGCCGCCGCCCCGCGAATGTTGCCGCATCCGTAGGCTACCAGAAGAACGCCTTTTTTCATGCCTTTTCCGTGGAGAAAGTTTCTTCGGTGAAGAGTTGAAAGCCCTTTTTCCGCAAAAGGGCGGCAAACAGTCCGTCGCCGTCGACAAGCGTATGACTGAAGGTGCCGTCGTAAATGCGGCCGCAGCCGCAGGACGGGGATCTTGCCTTCAGCACGGCGGCGCAGCAGCCGTATTCCTCGGCGATGTAGAGAGCCGCTTCCGCTCCCGAGACAAAGGCGTCAGTGACGTCCCTGCCCGTGGCGGAGACCACCCGTCCGTCGCGCTGTTCGCTGGGCGTGCGGGGCGTGGGCAGACCGCCCAGCACTTCGGGGCAGACCGGGACGGCTTCTCCCCGTTCCACAAGAGCGGCGATCTCGGGACGCAGATTCGAGCGTCCGTCATAGCGGCAGGGTGTGCCCGCAAGGCAGGCGCTCACCACGAAGCGGCAGGGCTTGGGAATGTCAGTCAAAGGAAATCTCCACCTGTTCCTGATTGTCCTTGCGCCGGACTATGGTGCCGATTTCCCAGGCGTCGGTGTGCATGGACTTGAAGCGCGGAAGCATGTCGTCGGCCGTCTCGCGGTCGGTGATCATGATGTATCCTATGCCGCAGTTGAAGATCTGGAGCATTTCCGGCCAGGTGAGGTTTCCCTGTTCCTTCAGCCAGTTGAAGATGGCGGGGCGTTCCCATGCCGAGAACCTGATGCTGGCGCAGACGGAAGGCGACAGAACCCGCGGAATGTTGTCGTAGAAGCCGCCGCCGGTAATGTGCACCATGCCCTTGATGGGAAGGTCGCGCATGATGGACTTGACCTGTTCGGCATAGATCACGGTGGGCGTGAGGAGCACGTCGGCAAAGGTGCGGTCCGTGCCGGGAACGATGTCGTCGGCCCTGACGCCGCTGGCCTCGTAAATTTTGCGCACCAGGGAATAGCCGTTGGAATGGAGTCCGGACGAGGCCAGACCGATGATGACGTCGCCGACGCTGATGGTGGAGCCGTCCACGATCTTCGGACCGTCCACGATGCCTACGCAGAATCCCGCAAGATCATAATCGCCGTTGGCGTACATGCCGGGCATTTCCGCGGTTTCACCGCCGAGCAGGGTGCAGCCGCTCATCTTGCAGCCTTCCACGATGCCGCCGACCACGGTGGCGGCCTGATCCACATTCAGCTCGCCGCAGGAAAAATAGTCGAGGAAGAATATCGGCTTGGCACCGAGAACAAGACAGTCGTTCACACTCATGGCCACGAGATCGATGCCGACGGTGTCGTGCCTGTTGAACATGGAGGCCATCTTGAGCTTGGTGCCCACGCCGTCGGTGCCCGCCACAAGAACCGGAGCCTGCATGCCCGTGATGTCGGGTCGGAACAGGCCGCCGAAGCCGCCGATGTCCGAAAGGACGCCGTGGGTCTGCGTGCTGGCCACCATGGTCTTGATGCGGGAAACCAGCTCGTTGCCGGCAGTGATGTCGACGCCGGCGGAGGTGTATGCGTCGGAACGGGAAAAGCTCATGGTTTCATCTCCTGGTTGAAGGCGTCCGCCTTTTGCGGCCGGGCCGTCCTGCGTTCGAGCACCTGCGTCCCGCGTGCGGAGAATGTTCTTTCGGAAAATTCGATGCGCGCCCGGGGCATTTCCCATGGAAATCGTTCGGACAGGTGCCCCGTATTAATAGTCGCTTCCGTGCCGTTTGCCAAGTTTAAAATGGGGGGCCCGCCGGGAGGACGCTGCGGGACAAGGGCCTGTTTCCTGCATCAGTACGCTGACGGCCGCTTCCCGGACATGGCGGCGGGAGGTTACGGAGCGGCGGACTGACCGTGATCTGCCGGATCCGCGTTGCCGGATCTTCGTCTCATCCTCTTGCTTTTCCCCGCGGAGGATTTAGAACATGTCAGGCCTTGTCGGCGTGAAATTTTATTTTTAAGGCGGTTGTCATGAGCAAAGACGCTTCCAATCCGTTTTCCAGACTGAATGCGCGGGACTTTCCTTCCCGCAATGAGAGAGACAATTCCAAAAAGCAGCACCGTGCCAAGACGGTGGTGAAAAACAAGGAAGCCGAAGCCGCAGCGCTGGACGCCGATGCGGAACTGTTCATGCAGGCCATGGGCGGAAACGTGCGTGCGCTTCCGTCTTCGGGTGCGCCGAAAGGCAGGGGGACCGGAAGGAGTGCCGGGAACGGAAGAAATGCCGACGGCGACAACGACAGCTTTGCCAGAGCGCTGGAACATGAGGGCGTGAAGAAACTTCTTCAGAAGAAGGCGGAGAGGAAGATTCCGGAAGCGCCGAAGCCCGAGCCTGAGGAAGAGCAGGAGCCTGCCACGCTGACGGCCATGGCACTTGCCGGAGTGCGCATAGGCCGCAGCGACGAGGCGCGGATGAGCGACGCGGCGGGCCAGTCTGAGGATGAGGACGACAGCCGCGACTTCTTCAGCGCCATCAAGGGGACGGTACCGCTGAACGGCAGCGGCCGCGACATACCGGTGGAACCCGACGCTCCGGCCGTACCCGTGACGGACCCCCGTCATCCCCTTCAGGATTTCATGGAAGGCAAGGTGGAATTTTCCGTGGCCAGCACCGATGAATACGCGGAAGGCCATGTGGTCGGACTGGATCTCATGATCGTTTCCCAGCTTCAGTCCCGCCAGTTCAGCCCCGAGGCGCACATCGACCTGCACGGCCTCAACTGCGAGCAGGCCTTTCAGAATCTGGTGGGATTCTTCCGCAATGCCTATTACAAGGGCGCAAGGACGGTTCTCGTGGTCACCGGGCGCGGGCTCAATTCTCTGAACGGCGTGCCTGTCCTGCGCTCCAGAGTCCAGCAGTGGTTCACGCAGGATCCCTTCAAGCGCGTGATCCTGGCCTTCTGCACGGCAAGGCAGGAAGACGGCGGGGCCGGAGCCTTTTACGTGCTCATCCGCAGACGGAAAAAGAGCTACGGCAAGATACGCTGGGACGTCATGCCCTCCGATCCCGATCTTTACGTCTGACGGCGGGACGTCTTTTCCGGGCCGTTTCTTCGGAGACCGTCGTGTCGCCGGAGGGGCGCCCGGCCGCCGGTGCCGCAAGCGTCCGGCGCCTGCGTCCGGGAGAACGCGGTCCGGAAGTCTTTGAGCGGGAATGTTGCAAAACCTTTCAGACTTTTTCAGAAGCGCTCCGATCTTTACATCGTCGCCTTTACTCTTGATGAAAAGCGCGGGCTCGGCTATAGTTATGACGTTGCGGCCTGCTTCCGGGCCTTTCTTTTATGTAACAGCCCCTTTCCGAGGGAGGACGATATGCAAGCTCCTGAAAAAAATCTGGCGTTCGATCTGCTCCGTGTAACGGAATCCGCCGCTCTTTCCGCAGCCCGCTGGCTGGGAAAGGGTGCCAAGGAAGACGGAGACGGCGCGGCGGTTGACGCCATGCGCCTTTCTTTTGACTCCCTCTCCATCAAAGGCCGCGTTATCATAGGTGAAGGCGCCAAGGACAAGGCACCCATGCTGTATAACGGCGAGGAAGTGGGGGACGGAACGGGACCGGAAGTCGACATCGCCGTGGATCCCGTGGAAGGGACCAATCTGCTGGCTCTCGGCAGACCCAATGCCATTGCCGTCATCGGCGCCTGCAAGTCCGGCTACATGTATAATCCGGGCTCCAGCTACTACATGAAGAAACTCGTGGTCGGCCGTGAGGCCCGCGACGTGGTGGATATCGACGCGCCCGTGGCCGACAATCTTCAGGCCGTGGCCCGCGCCGTGGGCAAGGATATCAACGACCTTGTGGTGTTCGTCCTCGACAAGCCCCGTCACAAGGGACTCATCGAGGAAATCCGCAAGACCGGCGCCCGCATCACGCTGCATACCGACGGCGACGTGGCAGGCTCCCTCATGGTGGCCGATCCCAGTGTCGACGTCGATGTCATGATGGGGACCGGCGGTACGCCCGAGGGCGTCATTTCCGCCTGTGCCATCAAGGGTGTCGGCGGACAGATGTTCGGCCGCTTCGATCCTCAGTCCGAGGCCGAGAAGCAGGCCATGCTTGCGGAAGGCACCAGGCTGGATGAAATTCTTACCGTCGACTCCATCATCCGTGCCGACGACGCCTTCTTTGCCGCCACCGGTATTTCCGGAGGCACCTTCCTCGGCGGAGTGAGCTACTCCGGACGCGGAGCGGTGACGCATTCTCTTGTCATCCGCGCCAAGACCGGTACCTTCCGTTACATCGAGTCCCATCACAACTGGGATCGTCTGATGAAGTTCAGCTCCGTCCGGTACGACTAGAGCGTCTGCCGTCAGGCAGATACGAGCTCCGGAGTTCTCTGCGTTCCGGACGGCGGAGCCGCGGTTCCGTCCGTACCGGTGCCGTCCGTGCCTTCATGAGAAAGGTACGCGATATGCTCCGGGAAACGGCGTCTCCGTCTTCGGGCGGCGAGCCGTGCATTATGACCCATAACCCAGTCAGGGAGTATGGAAATGAACAGTGTCAAGACCGCCATCCTGTTCCCCGGTCAGGGGTCACAGGCATCCGGCATGGGAAGGCGTCTCGCCGAGGCGTCCTCCGATATCATGGATCTCTGGAAGAAGGCGGAAAGCATAAGCGG
>JAXVQY010000240.1:0-15873 GCA_037303805.1 bacterium
AACGAAGATTCCGACTGTCCCATGCGCAGCGCCCATATCGGCAATATCTGGCAGATGATCTTCTCCTGCACCCGGGTAGGCTGGTAGGCCGTCACGTCTCCAAAGTCCCACGTCCCGTACGGCTGGAACGGTTGTCTCAGAATCAGGCACGTGCACGTTTCTCACCGGAAAACATCCGCCCCAGTTTCCGCAGACTTTCACCTATGTCACCTCGCAGCCAGACGGAACGATCCCGTATATCCGAAGGCAGCATCGGGGTGGAAAGATTCATTACGGCATAGGTTGCAAGTCCGTTTTTCCGCACCGTCTCCCAGAACGGATACTTGATGATCCCCGGAGTGTTGTAGCCGACACCGAGTTCCAGACAGAGCAGACGACAATTTTTGTGCCCGGACAGAAAATCTCTGTATCGGGTATGGGCTTCGTGCCAGCCGTCATCCTGTACGAAGGTGTCGTCGCAATGCAGATTCATGGTCATGGGTCTGCCGCATACCGGACAATACGGAATCAACACGGAAGGAACACGCATATTCTTCTGTTCAGCCACCATGCGCCGTACTGTTGCCTCGTTGTCATAGGTACGTTCGCAACACGGCTCGCTGCACTGCCACAGTCCGTAGTCACCCTGCATGTAAAAAAGGCGTTTTTTTTCGAAGCCTGCAAGTTGAAACTGATGATCCACGTTGGAGGTCAGAACAAAATAGTCTCGCCCCCTCATCAGATCCAGCAGCAGCCCGTACACCGGAAGACTGCCCGGAATATAGCGGTTGTACAGAATATGACGGCTCCACCATGCCCAGTATTCCTCCTGTGTCGGAAACCGGTAAAACCCTCCGGAATACATATCCTTGATGCCGTAGGTTACGGAAAAATCGCCGAAAAGACGCTCAAATCGTTCCCCGTCGTACGTGAGTCCCGCCGATGTCGACAGACCCGCGCCCGCACCTACAAGCACCGCATCGGCCTGGTCCAGCGCCTGCTTCAGACGCGAAATATCATCCGAGCAGACGTCGGTATATCTCTGCGTCGCTGTCCTTGAATACATTGAAAATCACCTTCGTTATGGTCGTCGGCTGCCCGAAATGTGTCGTTACGGCAGCAAGCGCCGTCTTTGCCGCCTCTTCCGGCGGGAAACAGAACACGCCCGTAGCTATGCAGCAGAAGGCAATCGTGCGTACACCGTGCATCCTGGCCAGCTCCAGGCAGGAAGTATAACACGATGCCAACGTACGTCGATGCTCTTCCGTAAGCGGCCCGCGAACCACCGGCCCTACTGTATGCAGAACCAGACGGGCAGGAAGGTTGAAGCCCGGTGTCACCTGAGCGCAGCCCGGCATTTCCTCGTCCTTGCCGTCCATGAGTCTCGCGCAGGCCAGTCTGAGCTGTATCCCCGCAAAGGTATGAACGGCATTGTCGATACATCCGTGGTTGGGATGAAAACAGCCCAGAAGACTGCTGTTTGCCGCATTCACCACGGCGTCGCAGCTCAGCGTGGTGATGTCTCCCTGCCAGAGACTCAGGTGATCCCGCAGTTCGGGCAGAGTATCGGCATCGGTCACCCCCTTCTCCCGCAGGGCTTCCTGCAGATAGGCATCCTGCACGTGCAGAAATTCCTGCGACGCAGGCCTCGGCGGTCTGACATTGAACAGTGCCCGCAGAAGGCGTCTTTGCTCCGCCTCCTCCGGGGGCAATACCGTATTCCTCTCGCCCCGCTCTCTCAGAAGTGCCCGTATGAGGTATTCCCTCCGTTGCTGCTGGGTCATACCGCATCCTCCTCTGTATGCCTGCATGGGAGATCCCCGGAACCAGTCAGACCGTTCAGAACCGTGCCGCCGGAAGACGTCCCGAATATTATTCGATATCGAAATACATTTTTCTCTGTCCTCTGTAAAGAGCCTCCGATCCGATTGCAGGAATCCTCCCCAAAAAAGAAACGCAATATACGGGAAGCCGCCGGAGCATTCCTCTCCGGCGGCTTCCTGAAAAAGAAAATTCCTCGAAACAGGATCACCCCAGCAGGGAAAGCCCCACCTTGATCACCCCTGCCATCAGCATGACCGCAATGGCGTTGACCCGGAATTTCAACAGGATGAACAGGCAGAGCACAAACAGTCCCACCATGCTCCAGCTTATGTTCGCCAGTCCCGCAACCGCCTGATGACTCCAGAAGGCGGACATCAGAATATCCACACCCGAAGCCGCAATGAGGGCGATGACCGCCGGTCTGAGCACATCAAAAATACCGTGCAGCAGCGTCATGTCCCGATATTTCAAATACATTCTCGCTACCAGCGTAACGATGATGCATGCCGGAAGAACGCAGCCTGCCGTGGCAATGAGGGCTCCGGGGAAATCCGCCAGTCTGATCCCCACGAAGGTAGCCGCATTGACGGCAATGGAACCCGGCGTCATCTGCGATATGGTGACAAGATCCGTGAACTCCTGCATGCTCAGCCACTGATAATGCCCGACCACCTGCCCCTGAATCAGAGGAAGGGCCGCATATCCGCCGCCGAAGCTGAATGTCCCGATTTTGAGGAAACAGAAAAAAAGATCCCAGTATATCATTATCCTTTCCTCCTCATGAGATGCCATGCGTGAAGCACGCCGATACCTATGCAGGCAACGACCACATAAATGACGTTGATTCGGAATATGCCTGCCGCGGCAAAGGCCCCCACCATGATGAGCAGTGACCAGATCTCTTTCTTTCTGATGTAACCGCGGGTCATTTCCCATACCACGGAACATATCACGGCACCCACGCCGGCCTGCATGCCGAGAAGCAGCTCACCGACCACCGCATTGTCGCGGAAGGCTTCATAGCCCACGGACAGCAGCGATATGATCAAAAGAGGAGGCAGAGTCGTGGCGATCACCGTTATCAGCATGCCTGCCGCTCCCGCGAGCTTGTACCCCAGGACTATGGCGCCGCTTATGGCAATGGAACCGGGAGCCGCTTCAGCAATGGCCACCAGATCCAGCATCTCATCTTTTTCTATCCAGTGGAATCTGTCCACAAACATTTTCTTCATCAACGAAACGATCACATACCCGCCGCCGAAGGTAAAAGCGCTCAATTCCAGTGTGGAGAGGAAAAGCTTCCATAATAGTCCGTATTGCTTTGTCATGCCGTGCTCCTTTACCGCGCAACCATGGTCCTTCTTGATCAAGAAGTAAAATAGTATTATTTTATAAAAACCATAACAAAACTATTATATATTTTCTTATGACTCTCAGACATCTGCATATTTTCGTTACGGTCTTTCAAACCGGCGGCATCACCAGGGCAGCCGAGGTGCTTCATCTGGCGCAGCCCTCCGTGAGTCTTGCCGTACATGAGCTTGAGGAACACTACGGCATACGTCTTTTCGAACGCATCGGACGGAAAATAGTCCCTACGGAATGCGCGAAAAGTTTTTACGGCTATGCACTGCATATCGTGTCGCTTTTCGATGACATGGAAAAAAAAATGGCCGACTGGGACGTTTCAGGGACCCTGCGCATAGGCACCAGCATCACGACGGGCACCTATGTGCTGCCCCAGCTTCTCTGCGACTACAAAAAACGCTTCCCGGATATCCGAACGGAAGTGGTCATCAACAATTCCGCCACGATAGAACGATTCGTCTGTGACAACAGCATTGATATCGGACTCATTGAAAACAAGCCGGAACATCCCGATCTTCGCTGTATTCCCTTCCGGAAGGATCGTCTGTGCGGCATAGCTCCCCTGAACCATGTTCTGGCCGGACGCAACGACGTCACCATCCGGGAACTCGCAAGCCACCCCCTTCTGCTGCGAGAAAAAGGCAGCGGAGGCCGGGAAATACTCGATGCCTGCTTTTCTCTGGAGGAACTGCCCGTACGACCTCTCTGGGAAAGCGTCAGCACTCAGGCCATCATCGGAGGGGTAGCTGCGGGACTCGGCGTTTCCGTCCTGCCCTGTCTGCTTGTTGCCCGGGACGTGAAGGAAGGCCATGTGGCCCGGTTCTCTCTGCGGCCCGAACTTCAGCGCGATTTCAACATCATCTGCCACAAAAGCAAGTATGTGACGGCACCGCTGAAAGAACTCATACGACTCTGCCACGAACTGCCCGATCAGGACGAAACGGCATGACTCTCGCGGGCGCATTCGACGAAAAAACACGCCCCGCCTCTCCGGCAATGCGTGCTTTTCATGAACTCCCGCCCTTCGACGGCAAAAAAAACTGCTGCAGTTCCGCTTCGGAAAACATCTCCGAAGTCCGCTGACAGAAAGAATCTGTTCCCTCTGTCTTTCCCGATGCACGGATCAGACGTCCGTCATATCCGTATCTGCGGCGGCCGATCTTCCGGTTCCCCGCTTCTTATCGGCGCCATCTGTCTTATCTGCTGCTGCCGTTTTTTCCGGCGTCTCCGTGCCGCCTGAAGAGTCTTTTCCGCTTGCGGTGCTGCGGGCAAAGAGACTCCTGCGTCTTTTTTCAGCGGCCGTGTAGATAAGCTGAAACACATATTCCTCAAGGCCGCTGCGGGACTCTACGGGCACATCCACAAGCGCGGCTTCGGCCCGGGCCATGGTTTTGTGTCCGCCGCCACCGCCGATGCCGGGGAACACACAGGCCGCCACGGAACCGAGATCCATCTTGCCGTATCCGCCGCGAAACACCACGATCACTCTGCCGCCGCTCACGCCGCACACAGCCACCCAGCGCAGACCATGCACCTTGAGAAAGAAATCCGCCACCACCACGAGAATATCCGAACTGTCCACCTTGCCGAGCCAGACGTAGCTGCCGCGACCGCAGGGACGCAGAGTTTCGAACGCACGTGAAAAATACGGAAGCCATTCCGGCATGTATTCACTGCGCAGAATACGGTTCATGAGATTGGCGTCACCGAATCGGCTCAGATAGTGGTAGGCCCGCAGATCCACGTCCGTGCACCCTCGGCCGAACGTGGCCGTATCCGTACGTATGCCGTACTGCAACGCCGTGGCCAGCAGCCGCGCAGGACGTATCCCCGCGGAATAGAGATATTCCGTCATCATGGTGCTTACGGAGCCGTAATCGGGGCGTATATCCTGAAAAGGTGCGGAGCATGGTTCCGCCGCCCGTGGATGATGGTCTATGACCACGGAAAACTCCAGCCCGGAAAAGGCCGGATTATGATGCGCCTGCGAGTCCACAATGGCAAAGCGCTGTATTTTTCTCCGCATGGAAGACCGCCACTTCACCACGGGTATGTTGAGATACCGTATCATGGCCAGATTGTCGGGCCGTGTGATCTCATTGGTGCGTGCAATGGTCACGCTCTTCACTTTCGAGCGTATGATGCGCTGAAGGGCCATGGCGCTCGCAAGGGCGTCCGGGTCTGCGGTGATGAGTATGGCCCACGATTCCTCTCTGACAAGCAAAGCCTGAAGCTGCGCAAGCTGCGCGGAAAGGACGCGGAAATACGCCATAATCTTCTGCTCCTACGATTTCCGGTTGCGCACGAATTCCAGTGCCTCCCGGAAAAGCTTCTGTTCGAAACGCTGAGGCAGGCTGTCGAGGCTGCGCTCGGCTTTGTCGAGATATTCATCGGCCATGGTCCGGGTTTCGGCATCAAAGCCCAGTCGACGAATGTCTGCGGCAATACGTGTTCTGTCCTCGGGAGTGAACGTTCCCGAGCGAAACTTTTCGGAGAACTCCGGTCTGTCGCACCGGGGCATGAACTCCAGATACTTCATGATGGGCGGGGTAAACTTGCCCTCCATGAGATCACCTGCCGTGGGCTTGCCCGTTTGCGCCTCGTCGGCGAAGTCCAAGGCGTCGTCCACCATCTGAAAGGCAATGCCGAGATTCAGACCGTAATCCGAAATGGCCTCCACCTGTTCCGAAGAAGCTCCCGCGTACAGAGCACCAAGACGGCAGGAACCACGGATGAGCCACCCGGTTTTTCCCGCCACCACGTCCACATATTCCCCGAGACTGTGCGAAAGGGAGTGCTGAAGGGCGATTTCATGCGTTTCTCCGGCCGCCGTCATGAGGACGGCTTCCGATACACAGGTAAGAAGTGAAGGGATGCCGAACGAAGCCGTCTTGTGGCTGGCCGCGGCCAGCAGCGCATCTCCGGCAAGAATGGCACGGGGCACGTCGTAAAGGATGTGTGCCGAAACACGTCCGCGACGGGAAGGAGCCTCGTCAAGCACGTCGTCATGCAGCAGCGTGGCCACATGAATCATTTCCGGGATCACGGCAAGCTCATACAGACCGGGTCCCTCGGCTCCGAACAGACGCGCGGAGGAAAGCGTCATGAGTGGACGAAGGCGCTTGCCGCCCGCCAGAAGCACGTGCCCCACGATATCGCGCAGCGGGGCAGGCATGGCTGCCAGCTCCTTTTCCAGAGCGGCGTTAACCTTTACCTGTTCGTATTTCAGCACCGACATAAATGTTATCATAAGACTCAAACCTTTGCCCACACAGGCTTCACGGGGTATCTCCCTCTCCTTTTGAACGCATTTTTCATTCTGCGCAAGCATTTTCGCACCGGTTCCGCCGCAGAACTTCCCGTCCATGCACGAAAAATATGACACGAAGGAAAAAACCGCAGCGTGCGACGGAAAAGACACAGTGTTCTCAGACACGGTGCAAAAAAAAAGACACGGAACACAGGGAGAAAAACGTCGATTTTTCCCCGACGGGGCAGCCCGGCCCGTCGTCGCAAGAAAAACAAATCGGGCATGATACCGGACGATCTCGAAACGCCGCTGCTTTCCGTGCGGCAGAACGCAAAAACCCTCTTTACAATCCGGCCGATACTTAGGATACTGCCCCGATGAATTTCAATCTTTCCCTCTTTCTCGCCGCACTCGGACTGGCCTGCGTTCTGGAGGCCCTGCCTTGGCTCATTTCGCCTCGCAACACTCGGGAAATGCTCATTAAACTGATTTCTCTTCCCGAGGAGACGCTGCGCGGAGGAGGTATCTTTATTTTGGCTCTCGGCCTTGTTTTCTGCACCGTGAGCCGTTTTCTCCGTGGAGACTGACATGAATTCCATAGATGCCCTCATTCTCGCTGCCGGTAAAGGCACCCGCATGCCGTCCCCCCGGCCAAAGGTTCTTCAGACTCTGCTGGGTGAATCCATGCTGGCCCTGGTGACGGCTACCCTGGCCGCCATGCCCCGTATCGACAGGATTCTTACCCTGGTTGGCAACGAAGCCGAGATGGTTTCGGCCGAGGCCGAACGTACGGCGGAACGACTGCACAGAAAGGCCGTCTGCATCCGTCAGGAAAAACAGCTCGGCACAGGACACGCTCTCATGACGGCCATGCCGGAGCTGAAAGGCGACGGTCACGTTCTCGTGGTGAACGGCGACGCACCGCTGCTGACCCCCGAAGTGCTGAACAACTTTCTCGATGCCGCCGACGGCGCGGACGTGGCCTTTCTGAGTCTTGTACTGGATGATGCCGCCGCCTACGGTCGTGTGGTGCGTGAAAAAGGTGCCGTGCGCGCCATTGTGGAAGCCAAGGACTTCGATCCCGTGCTCTACGGTCCTCTGGAGGAAGCCCGAGAGGTGAACACCGGCATCTACCTCTTTTCTCTGCCCTCTGTACGGAGTCTGCTGCCGAAGCTCTCCAGCGACAACAAAGGCGGGGAATATTACATCACCGACCTCGTTTCTCTGGGACTGGAAGCGGGCATGGATGTACGGGGCATACGTGCAGAAGGCGCCGGCTGTGAAAAGACCGCTCTGCTCGGAGTCAACACACCGACGGAGCTGGCTGTTGCCGAGGACATCATCACGACACGCCGCAACACCGAAATGCTCGCTTCGGGCGTCATTCTGCACTCGGCCTCAAGCGTACGAGTCAGCCCGTTCTCCCATGTAGAGAAGGGAGTGGAAATCTTCGGTCCCTGTGAAATCTACGGCGACAGCGAGATACGCACCGGGGCACGCATTCTCTCCCACTGCATCCTGCGCGATGCCGTCATCGACGGGGGAACGGAAATCCGCGAGTTCTGCCATATTGAAAAGGCCGAGGTCAGAACGGGCGCTCTCATCGGCCCCTATGCCAGACTGCGCCCGCAGGCCCTCGTGGACGAAAACGCCCATGTCGGCAATTTCGTGGAGCTCAAAAAAACGCATCTGGGCAAGGGCTCCAAGGCCAACCATCTCACCTACCTCGGCGACGCCGAGGTAGGACCGGGCGTGAACTTCGGTGCGGGTACCATCACCTGCAACTATGATGGAAAGAACAAATTCCGAACCGTCATCGGAGAGAGCTGCTTCATCGGCAGCAATACCGCTCTCGTGGCCCCCGTAACCGTGGGTGACAACGCGCTGGTCGGCGCAGGTTCGGTCATCACCGAAGACGTGCCCTCCGGAAAACTGGCTCTCGGAAGAGGTCGCCAGGTCATCAAGGAACGCAAGTGACGCGGGGCGCAAAGCACGCTGAAAAACTTGACTATTCCCCCCGGAATCTCCATTCTTGCAACGCGACGGAGCCACGGCCTGCCGCATGCCTCCAAATACAAGGAGAAAAATCAATGCCTTGTCGTATATTGAACATCAAATCCCCTGCCGATGCGGAAGCCGTCGAGCTGTTCAGCCGCCTGGCCGAACGCGGTAATCCCGCCGACGGCAACGGCCAGGATGTGGAAAATCAGGTACGAGCCATTCTTGCCGACGTGCGTGCCCGCGGAGATCAGGCTCTTATCGAACGCACCCGCCAGTTCGACGCCCCGAACATGGAGCTGCCCCTCGCCGTCCCGCAGGAAGAACTCGCCCGTGCCGCGGCCTCCATTTCCGGAGAGGAGCGCAGCGTCATCGTGGAGGCCGCTTCCCATATCCGCACCTTCCACGAGGCCCAGAAGGACAAGTCCTGGTTCATCACCCGGGAGGACGGCTCCATTCTCGGTCAGAAAGTCGAACCCGTAGACCGCGCCGGTCTGTACGTTCCCGGAGGAAAGGGAGGCAACACTCCGCTCATATCCTCCATGCTCATGGGCGCCATCCCCGCACAGGTAGCCGGAGTCAAGGAAATCGCCGTCGTCACGCCCCCCCGCGCCGACGGTACCCTGAACCCCTACATGCTGGCCGCCGCCTATCTGCTGGACATCAACGAAGTCTACCGCGTGGGCGGGCCATGGTCCATCGCCGCCCTCGCCTACGGCACCCAGGAAATACGTCCCGTGGACGTCATCGCCGGACCGGGCAATATTTTCGTCACCACGGCCAAGAAGCTCGTGCAGGGCAAGGTGGGCATCGACATGATCGCCGGTCCCAGCGAAATTCTCGTGCTGGCCGATGAAAGCACCAATGCCGAATGGGTGGCTGCCGACATGCTCTCTCAGGCCGAACATGACAAGCTCGCCTCTGCCATTCTCGTGACCACGAGCCCCCTGCTTGCCGACCGCGTCGTCACCGCGCTGGAACGCCGCGTCGCCGAGCTGCCCCGCGCCGACATCGCCCGCGCATCTCTGGACAACTGGGGTGCCGTCATTGTGGTGCCCGACCTGTCCGTCGCCGTGGATATGGCCAATCGCATCGCCCCCGAGCACATGGAGCTGTGCATTGCCTCTCCCTGGGAAGTGCTGCCCGCCATCCGCCACGCAGGTGCCGTGTTCATGGGGCAGTATTCTCCCGAACCCGTGGGCGACTACTATGCCGGTCCCAACCACGTACTTCCCACGCTCGGCACCGCGCGCCATTCTTCCGCGCTCAGCGTGCAGACCTTCTGCAAACGCACCAGCATCGTGGCCGCTTCGGCAGCCTTCACCAGTGCCCATGCTTCTTCCATAGCGCTGCTCGCCAGACTCGAAGGTCTGGAAGCTCACGCCCGTTCCGTGGAACTCCGCGGCTGATCCGCCGCTTCCCCCACAGCCTTTCACCCACCGAGGTTTCCCATGAAACAGCTGCCCTATCCCGTCATTACCAGCACGAATCTTCCCGGCTTCAAACTTCACTCTCAGGGCAAGGTCCGCGATATCTACGAAGTGGACGACAACACCCTGCTCCTCATCACCACCGACCGCATGTCCGCCTTCGACGTCATTCTCGGTGATCCCATTCCGTGGAAGGGCGTCATTCTGAACCAGCTCACCCTTTTCTGGATGAACAAGTTCGCCCACCTCATTCCCAACCACATCATCGAATCCGATGTGGACAAGTACCCCGCAGCCCTTCAGCCCTACCGCGACCAGCTCGTCGGTCGTTCCGTGCTTGCCAAGCGTGCTCAGCCCCTCAAGGCCGAATGCATCGTGCGCGGCTATCTCGCCGGTTCCGGCTGGAAGTCCTACAAGAAGGACGGCACCCTCTGCGGCTATACTCTGCCCCAGGGACTGAAGGAATCCGACAAGCTCCCCGAAGTCCTGTTCACTCCTTCCACCAAGGGTGAACTCGGCACCCATGACGAAAACATCAGCCTGGAAAAAATGCGCGAAATCGTCGGTAAGGAACTTGCCGACAAGGCTGCCGAAACCTCCCTCGCCATCTACCGTGAAGCCGCGGAATATGCTGCGGGACGCGGCATCATCATTGCCGACACCAAGTTCGAATTCGGCCTCGTGGACGGTAAGCTCACCCTCATCGACGAAGTGCTTACTCCCGACTCCTCCCGCTTCTGGCCCGCCGACGGCTATGAACCCGGCCACAGCCAGCCCAGCTTCGACAAGCAGTATCTGCGCGACTGGCTCGAAACTCAGGTCTGGGACAAAACGCCTCCGGCGCCCGCCCTCACTCCCACAGTGCGCGACACCACCGCCGAAAAATATCAGGAAGCCTTCCGTCTGCTCACGGGCCGCTCCCTGTAGCCTCCCCCACCGTTTCACCCTTCATAACAGGAGAGGAATACATGCTTCTTGAAGGAAAAAAGGCCGTCATCTTCGGCGTCGCCAATAAGCACAGCATTGCTTACGGCATATCTTCCGCCTTCCACCGTGAAGGTGCGCAGCTTTCGTTCAGTTACCTCAACGATGCCCTCAAAAAGCGCGTCGAACCCATTTCCGAAGAACTTTCCGGAGACTTCACCTTCCCCTGCGACGTGTCCAGCGATGAAGACATCGCCCGTTCCGCCGAACTCGTGAAGGAAAAATGGGGAAAGGTGGACGTGCTCGTCCACTCCGTGGCCTTCGCGTCCAAAGACGACCTCAAAGGTCGCTATCTCGATACCTCCCGTGACGGCTTCAAGCTCGCCCTGGACATCTCCGCCTACTCTCTTGTGGCGCTGTGCAAGGCCTTTGAACCGCTGCTGAACCCCGGAGCCTCCGTCATCTGCATGACCTACTACGGCTCTGAAAAAATGATCCCCAACTACAACGTCATGGGTGTGGCCAAGGCCGCCCTTGAAGCCTCCGTGCGCTACCTGGCCACCGACTTCGGTCCCGTCAACGTCCGCGTCAACGCCATCAGCGCCGGGCCCATCCGTACCCTGGCTTCTTCGGGCATCTCCGACTTCCACCAGATCGGCGCCATGTTCGAAAAGCGTGCACCTCTGCACCGCCTCGTCACCATCGACGAAGTGGGCAACGCCGCCGCCTTCCTCGCCTCCGATCTCGCCTCCGGCGTCACCGGCGAAATTCTCTACGTCGACAACGGATTCCAGAGCACCGCTCTGTAACCCGACAAATCGTCGGGAGGCGCTTTTATCGCTGTCTCTGCAAACGTCGGCTGACCAAAACAGTCCGTTCTGAAAGACCATGTCCGTTCCGTGCGGCATGGTCTTTTTTACATTGATCCGGATCCGGCGTCGGCGTCACGGCATCCCGCCGCTGCCGGATACCGGGAGAAAGCTTTCCGACAACTCGCGATTTTTCCTGCCTTCCTTCCCTTTCCGACTTTTCCCTTTACCGGCATACGGGTATGGTATATGCCTTATCGTGTTTCCCCCCAGACACAAGGAGTACTTATGAACGGTATGGACAGCTTCGGCACGATCATCATTCTCGTGCTGGCCCTTGCAGTAAGCATGCTCCTGCGCAAAGGCGGCGGCAGAACGTCGTGCTGATTCCGCGCAGACCCCATGAGCATGCGTGACATGTTCCCGGAAGACGGAAAGGCGAAAAAAAAGGAAACAGACAAGAAGGCGCCCGGGCAAAAGTCCTGACTGCGCTCTTGCTCTCATGTGCAAGCTGGCTTATGTTCAAGGTTCCGGACGCTGCCGCGTCCGGGGCCTTTTTTCTGGAACGGTTCCTTTCCGTCGGCGCGGCTGCCGATGCTTCCCGGTCACGGGAACACGTTTGATCCGCAGTCGGCATGCCGTTCCGGCAAAGCCGGTGGGCCCCCTTCCCCAGACGAACAAAGGATACCGCCATGAAACCCCGTTTTCGCATTGTTCTCCTTCTTGTCCTGTGCCTTACCCTGCTGTCATCCGGCTGCTCCCTGCTGGAAAAGCAGAAGCTTCCTTTCCAGAGACAGGATGAGGTCACGCTCTGGTACAACAGCATTGCCGGCATGAGCGGCGTCGAGCAGGGACTGAAGGCCGAGGCCGTATGGAAGAATCCCTCTTCCTCACAGGCACTGAAAATGCGGGCCCTTTCCATTGCTGCAAGTCGCCCCGGCAGACAGGGGTATCCCGCGCGCAAGGAACTTGCCTCGCTGTACGCCTCCGCCACGGCCGAACAGCGCGCCACGTGGGAAACCATGTACTGGCGTGATCTGGATGCCATGGACAGCGATACTCTGAGAAAACTCGCTGCAAATATCTCCTCCGAACAGGAACGTTCCTTCCCCTGGAATCTCGTCATGCTCAAGGCCGCTCGTCGCGGTCTCGTTTCCGACGCCTCTGCCGTGCTTTCCAGACTGTCCAGCCCGCTGCTCTATGCCGCTCCCACGGCTCTCGGACTCGATGCCGCACCCTCTGTAAGCACCAGCAGCACCATATCCGTGGCACTGGTCATTCCTCAGACCGGTTCCGCTTCGGCACTCGGACGCCAGGTAGCCGCCGGAGCACAGGCTGCCGTAGATGATCTGCGCCTTTCCGGCAAGAATGTGGATCTCCGCATCATAGATTCCGGACTCACCGGCTGGCAGCAGGCCGTCAAATCTCTGCCTCCCCAGTTCACCGTCGTGGGCGGCCCTCTCATTCCCGGACGTTACAAGGCCGTCAGAGACGCTGCTTCCGGCCGTGCTCTTTTCTCATTCACGGCCTCCCTGCCTTCCGGCGAAGAGGGCGTGAAAGCCTGGCGTTTCTTCGCCAGTCCCGAAGATCAGATAAAGGCTCTGCTCGACGCCGCATCCTCTCTCGGCATCAACTCCTTCGGCGTGTTCAGTCCCGGCGACGCCTACAGCAAACGTATGAGCGGTCTCTTCATGCAGGACGCCTCGGCCCGCGGCTGCACAGTCACCTCCGGTTCCTACACCGCAGGCAAAATGAACGCATGGCCCAAGGAAGCAGGAGCCTTCGTCAAAACCCAGGTCGGAGCTCAACGAGGCAGCATTCCCGTAGCCACCGCCGATTTCCAGGCCATATTCCTGCCCGACAGCTGGAAGAACATGGACATGCTTGTTTCCAGCCTGCATTACAGCGGCGCTCAAAACAGACTCATGATGGGCACCTCCATCTGGGAACAGAGTCTCGGTCCCAACAGCCGCAACAACGCCGCCACCTTTGCCCTCACCATTTTCCCCGGCGTGTGGAACGACAGGCTTTCCGGCTCCGGTGTGACCGCCTTCCGCAACGCCATGGCCGCCAAAGGCCAGAGGACCGATGACTGGTCCGCCCTTGGTTTCGACTTCATCCGCATGGCTGCCGCTCTCAATCTCCAGCCGGGCTGGACGTCCTCTCAGCTCAATCGGGCCCTCGCCTCCGGTCCCGACGTGGACTGGGCAGCCGCCCCCATGCGCTGGGACGCTTCCGGCAAGGCCAGCCGTCAGCTGTTCCTGTTCCAGCCCGCAGCCACCGGACATGTGCCTGCCGACATCTCCCGGATCAGGGAACGTCTTGAAAGCGGAGACCTCTCCGCTTCGGAACCGGAAGTCCCCGCGGCCTCCGGACAGCAGCGTCCCGTGAGCTTCGATCAGCTCGTCAACTCCATCACCAAGGAATAACCGTTCCTCCTGTCCGGCATTCCTTTTCGGAAGGATGCCGCGGAAAATGTCTATTGCTTCGTATCTGCGACCTGCCGAATTCCGGTAAGCTCCAGACTCAGCATTAAGCGTGTCCCGGTCCGACGGAACACGGCAAACCGAAACACAGCAAACGAGAAAAAACGCATGTCACTCGACAAAAACGATTTCCTGCATCTGTGCCGCCTTTCCAGGCTGGCTCCCGATCCCTCCGTTCAGGAAGAAATGGCGCAGCAGTGCTCCCGTATTCTGGCTTATATGGACAAACTCACCGAGGTGGATACAACCGGCGTGGAACCACTGTATTCTCCCGTGATTCATGAAAGCGCCTTCCGTGACGACGTAGCCGTCCGCCGCTGTGACCGCGCGGACATTCTGGCCGGAGCTCCCGCTACCGACGGATCATTCTTCATCGTACCCCGCATTGTGGAGGGAAAATAAATGTCCGAACTCTTTGAACTCTCCCTCTGCGAAGTACGCGATCTTCTCCGCCGCGGCGAAGTCCGTGCGGAAGAAGTCACAGCCTCCTGCCTGAAGCGCATGAATGCCACCGAACCCGAAGTCGGTGCCATGCTCTCCCGTCGCGACGAAGAAGCGCTGGAACAAGCCCGTGCCATGGACGGCAATCGTCCCGCAGATTTTTCCGACAAGCCTCTGTGGGGCATTCCCGTCACCGTGAAGGACGTCCTTGCCACCAGAGATCTTCCCACCACTGCCGCATCAAAAATTCTGGAAGGTTTCCACTCCCCTTACGATGCTCTCGTTGTGGAACGACTGAAACAGGCCGGGGCCGTCATCCTCGGCAAGAACAACATGGATGAATTCGCCATGGGCTCCACAACCGAACATTCCGCCTACAAGGTAACCGCCAATCCGTGGGATGTTTCACGCGTTCCCGGAGGCTCCAGCGGCGGTTCCGCAGCCAGCGTGGCCGCCTGCCAGTGCTTTGCCTCCCTTGGATCCGACACGGGCGGCTCCATCCGTCAGCCTGCCTCTCTGTGCGGCTGCGTAGGGATCAAGCCCACCTACGGTCGTGTTTCCCGCTACGGTCTGCTGGCCTATGCCTCATCCTTCGATCAGGTGGGCCCCCTCTCCCGTACGGTGGAAGATGCCGCCGCCATGCTTCAGGTCATAGCCGGGCATGACGAACGAGACAGCACCTGCTCTCCCATGCCCGTCCCCGACTATCAGGCCGTTCTCGAATCCCAGGCAGATCTTTCCGGACTGACTCTTGGTCTGCCCCGTGAGTTCTTCGATCATGAGGGGCTTGATGACGGCGTGGCCGCCGCATGCAAAAACGCCGTGGAAAGCGCAAAATCCCTCGGTGCCCGGGTGGTGGACATCTCTCTGCCCCATACCGAGTACTCCATCGCCAGTTACTACATTCTTGCCGCGGCCGAAGCCAGCTCCAATCTGGCCCGCTACGACGGCGTGCGCTACGGACACCGTACCGCTGCGCCCAAGAATCTTGAAGACATGTATACGAGCTCCCGCACGGAAGGCTTCGGGCCCGAAGTGCAACGCCGTATTCTGCTCGGCTCCTACGTGCTCTCCGCGGGCTATTACGACGCCTACTACCGCAAAGCTGCCCAGTTTAGTCGCCTCATCCGACAGGACTATATCGACGCTCTCGACAAATGCGACATGATTCTGGCCCCCGTATCCCCGGTGCCCGCCTGGCAAATGGGACACATGTCCGAAGATCCTCTCCAGATGTACTTCATGGATATCTTCACGTTGTCTCTCAACCTTGCCGGTCTGCCCGGTCTCTCCATCCCTGTCGGATTCGCCGGAGGCCTCCCCGTAGGAATCCAGCTCATGGGTCGTGCCTTCGACGAAGGCAG
>JAXVQY010000241.1:0-5045 GCA_037303805.1 bacterium
GCGCTCCCTGCTCCAACTGCAAGGGCCAGATCCGCGAACTGCTCGAACAGAACAACCTCCTTGAGAAGAACGGCATGCAGTACGGCGGCCTTGTCGAACTTATCGTCAATGCCATGACCGACGTGAAGCCCGGCTTCATCAAGTGGGAAGAAGAATAATAATCACGGCGGGAAGAGAGAATCTCTTCCCCCGTTCATGAAGAAGGGCGGGAGTCAAAGCTCCCGCCCTTCTTGTCTTTAAGGATGACTGTTCATCATTTTTCCGGTCAATGACTCATGTACCGGCCTTCGTGTCTTGCTGCCGACATCTGACTTTGAAATCTTCGGGAGAGCGACGGCGTCTGCATCGGGCAGACAGGGGGCAGGAAGTGTTTTCCGCCGCGTTTTTCCGAAAACTGAGCCGGTATCCGAGGAAGGAGAATGTGCTGTTAAGGCAGGAAATTTTGAATATGCTGATATCATAACCTCTCTGGACAGGAAAAGTCCGCTGGAGTATAACTCCATCCAACTCCGGCGTTCGCCCTGCGGCCTCGCCTTTCAATCTTTCCCCGAAGGGGGCGTTATGGATTTTGTCTGGACTTGTTTGATGGTTGCTCTGGGCTGGTTTTTCGGCGGCATCGTCGGAGGGGCCACCGGCATAGGAACCATTATGATTGCCATGCCGATGACGACCGCCATGCTCAGCCCCAGCGACGCCGTGCTTCTGTCCTGTCTGACGGGGCTTTTCGGTACGGTTCATCTGGCGTACTCCTACAGAAAGGCCTGCAGCTGGACTGATATCCGGGATATCGTCATAGGCTCCGTTCCCGGCTGCATTCTGGGTGCCCTGATACTCAGGGTGGCTTCCATGCAGTCCCTGCAGCTCATGGTCTGTGCCATTCTGGCCTGTTTCGTGGCCATGCAGTTTTTTCACAAGATTGCTGACTATCGTCTGCCGGATTCCGTACTCATCGGTCTGACGGCCGGTCTCATCTGCGGATTCGTGAGCGGCTCCGTGGCCATGGTGGGGGCTCCTCTCGGTATTTACGTCCTCATGAAGCACTGGTCTCCCGATCGTGCGCGCGGCAACATGAGTGTTTTTTATGTGTTCGCAGGGGTTGTGACCGTTCTGTCGCAGGCCGTTGCCGGGCTGTATACCTTTACGCTTGTTCAGGTATCCATCGCCGGATTTCTGGGGTGTCTTCTCGGACAGATTCTCGGCGTTCGTCTTGGACGAAGGATCAACCAGAAACTTTTTCAGCGGCTCGTTCTGGTGTTTCTTGCCATTGCGGCCGTCATTCTTTTCGTGAGGGCCATGGGCTGGTAGAAGCCCTTGTCTTTTGGGCGAAATATCACTTTTTCCTCTTCCCATTTCTCTTTTTCGTGATTAAAGTAATCCTGATCGTCCCCGGCCGTGCTGTGGGCCGGAGGGACGGCTTGTAACTCAGCCATAAGGAAAAAAGATGAAAAACTGGAAAATGTTCGCCCTCTGCGCAGCCTGCCTCGCTACGCTTTCTTTCGCCATGCCCGATTATGCGGATGCCGCACGTCTCGGCGGAGGGCGGAGCTTCGGCAGTTCCTCCATCATGAGTCGTCCGGCGACGCCTCCTTCCGGTGCTTTCCGGAGCGGCTCCTCTTCCGTGCAGCGTCAGGCTCCCATGGCCAGCACGGCCAACGGCGGTGCGGCTACCATGGCGCGCAACAATACCGGTCTTCTGGGCGGTCTGTTCGGCGGTCTTCTTGCCGGTACCGTGCTCGGTTCTCTGTTCGGCGGACACGGCATGGCCGGAGGTATGGTGGGCGGCCTTCTGAATCTTGTCATCATCGGTCTGCTTGTTTATTTCGGCGTCCGTCTGTTCCGTCGTTTTCGCGACGGTCAGTCTTCCTCCGACAACGGCCAGCAGGCGTATCGCAGCTATGATGCTCCCCGTGACTATGATGCTCCCCGCCAGTACGGTCAGAGCGGAGCCTGGGACAATCTTCGTTCCGAACAGCCCGCGCAGCAGGCGGCGGAAGAGCAGGCTCCCGGCGTGGAATTTCCCGCAGACTTTGATCAGGACGAGTTTCTGCGCGGAGCAAAGGCTGCCTATACGCGTCTTCAGGCTTCTTGGGACCGCCGTGATCTTGACGACATCGCCAATTTTGCGACCGAAGACGTCATGCGTGAACTGCGTCAGCAGGCCAAGGACGATCCCAATCCCGGCAAGACCGAAATTCTGCTGGTGAACGCCTCCGTCATCGAAGTGCGCGACGAGGGTGATCTGCGCCGCGTGGCCGTGTATTTTGATGTGCTCATGCGCGAAGATCAGCGTGCCGCTCGTCCCGAGCAGGTGCGTGAAGTCTGGCATTTCGTATGCTCCCGTGCCGAGGGAGACAGCTGGAAGCTGGACGGCATCCAGCAGCTTTCCTGATACCATCACTGTGAAAAAAGTCCGGTATGCCCGGACATGATGCATGAAGGGCCGACGTTCTCTTTCCGGGAACGTCGGCTCTCGGCGTCTGCGCAGGTGAAAACGCCGCGCAGGACTCAGGTCCGTCGATGTTTTCTCCCCCCACAGAATATGATTTTTTCCATGATGGTGTGATTACTCATGTACGCAGCTCCTCCCTGCGGCTCCCTTCTCATCGGGCATCTGCTAATCTTTTTCCGTCTCGGGATGATCCGGGGCGGAAAAAAGGAGAAGCTC
Source organism: bacterium (assembly GCA_037303805.1). Lineage (GTDB taxonomy): Bacteria > Desulfobacterota > Desulfovibrionia > Desulfovibrionales > Desulfovibrionaceae > Mailhella. Next base: position 2,666 of record JAXVQY010000241.1, read on the forward strand.
ATGAAAAGAGTGCTTCCTGTTCTGATGGTTCTGGCACTGGCGTTTCCTTCTGTGGCGAACGCCGAGTTCTGTCTGGTACGCGGTTCCGGTCCTGCGGCTTCGTTTGAATCTACGGCCCGGCCTGTGGTGGCGGTAAAGGCATCGCCCGATCTCGCTGTTGTGGCTCAGGGAAAAATGACGGTCCCGCTCGCTTCGGAAGAAGGGACGACGGCGGCATTTTCCGGCACGGTATGGTACTGCCTGAGTGCCAGGGACGGTGCACAGCTTGCCGTGGCGCTGGCTGACGCCGGTTCCCGGTTCTGGCGTCCCGGCATCCGGGACACGAATCTTGAGTTCATTCCCGTGCTCTACAGCTGCGGCAGCGACAAGCCCGGAACCGTGACGCAGAGGGTATTCATCAGGCCCGTGCAGCTCGATCCCTGGATGCCTGCCTTTGCCTCCCGCGGCATGGGCTGGACGGCGGGGGTCATGGTCAGCCAGTATGAGTGGATCATGAACAACAGCGAAAGCAAACTGCTGGTGGAGTATCGTGAGCCCTGCGTCTCGGAACGCTGTCCCATCGTGACAGATACGGAACTCAAGGACTTTGTTCAGCGTGCAGATACGGCCTTCTCGGCACGTTTCGGAGAGAACGGCGATATCGTCGCCTCCACGATACGTCCCTATGACTGGGGCCGGTCCGGCGTATCTGCCGGACTGCTGACTGCGGTACTCGGTTCCACCATGGAAAATGCGTTCTGATCCTTCGGATCGTTTCCGCTCTTTGATTCGACGGAAGCGACCCTCTTTTTTTGTCTTCCGCCCTTGACTTGAACGCGCTTCGCCTTATGTGACTGTTGGGCCCGGATGCTTTCGGGCCCTTTATTCAGTCATGACCGGTCGGCAGGAACACATCGTGCGCGACCGGAAACATATCAGGAGGCCACGTCATGGCGGAAACGACCCATCAGTTTCGTGCGGAAACGTGCAAGCTGCTTAATATTCTTACCCATTCTTTGTATACCAATCACGAGATCTTCCTTCGTGAACTTCTTTCCAATGCTTCCGACGCCCTGGAAAAGGTGCGTTTCCTTCAGAGCACCGGCGGTGAGGTGCGCGATCCGGAACTGCCTCTGGAAATCCGCATCACCGTCGACAAGGACAATCATGTCCTGACGATTGCCGATACCGGCATAGGCATGACGGAACAGGAAATGATCGACAACCTCGGCACCATCGCCCGCTCCGGTTCTGAACAGTTCCTGAAGGCCCGCGCGGCGGAAAAGGCTGCGGAGCATGCCGATGAACCCAGGGCCGAAGATGAGGCGAAGAAGGACGACGATGAGGAAGAAAAGCCTCTCGATGCCGAAGAACCCATCGTCGAACATGACGACAGCAAACCCGACGATGCGGCGCAGATCATCGGCCGTTTCGGCATAGGCTTCTATTCCGTGTTCATGGTGGCGAAGAAGGTGGAAGTTACGTCCGTGTCCGCCACGGGCGACGGCACACCTCATGTCTGGACCTCCGACGGAACGGGCAGCTTCACCATCCGCACGCTGGAAGGCGCGGAGGCGGAAGGCATCAAACGCGGCACCAGCGTGAAGATCTTCCTGCGCGACGATGCGCACGAATATGAGGAAAAGTTCCGTCTTGAGGGCGTGATCCGCAAGCATTCCAATTTCCTGCCCTTTGCCATTCAGCTTGAGGGCGAACGCATCAACACCACGGCGGCCCTGTGGCGCGAACCCAAGTTCTCCATCACCAAGGAACAGTACAACGAGTTCTACAAGTTCCTTACCTATGACCAGAAGGATCCGCTGGATGTCATCCACTTTTCCGTGGATGCCCCCGTTCAGTTCAACTGCCTGCTCTACATCCCCGGCAGCGCCGTGGATGTTTTTGACGAGCGCAAGGACGAGTGGGGCCCCGATCTTTACGTGCGCCGTGTGCTCATCGACCGGCACAACAAGGAACTTCTGCCCAACTACTTCGCCTTCATGAAGGGGGTTGTGGATACCGAGGATCTGCCGCTCAACATTTCCCGCGAAACGCTTCAGGAAAACGTGGTGCTGCGCAAGATCAGTCAGACCATCACCCGTCAGCTGCTCACGCATTTCGAGCGCATGGCCAAGAACGATCCTGAGAAATACGAGACCATGTGGAAGCTGCACGGCAAGTACATCAAGTTCGGTTTCGACAGCTTCCAGTATCGTGACCGGGTGGCTCCGCTTCTGCGCTACTACTCTACGGCTCAGGACGACAAGCTCACCAGTCTTGACGACTACATTTCCCGCATGAAGCCCGACCAGAAGGAAATCTGGTATGTGGCGGCTTCGTCCATGGAAGCGGCCAAGGTCAATCCTCATCTCGGCCAGTTCCGCCGCAAGGGGCTGGAAGT
>JAXVQY010000242.1:0-15567 GCA_037303805.1 bacterium
CACGTCATGCCGAGGATAAATCCGGTTCAGTCGGTTCCAGCTTCGACCCTTGTCCCTGAGAGTTTTTCTTTTATCCATTCAGGTACGGCCACGGGGCGTCCCTCGCGGTTGACTACGGCGTGCAGCGTCATGCCCTCACACAATAGTTTTGTGCGGTCCTCGTTATATATTTCGTAACGGAACCGAACAGAAGCACGACGCCATTCTACGATACGCGCATGAATTTGAATATGATCATCGTAGTGTGCCGGGGATCTGTAACGACATTCCACTTCACGTACGGGCAGCATGAACCCGGCTTCTTCTATTTTGCTGTAGCCGAGGCCGCACTCTCTGCACATTGCCCCGCGGGCACGTTCAAAGAAGTGGATGTATTCGGCATAATATACAACTCCCATGGCGTCGGTTTCGCCGTAGGAAACGTAGTGAGAGAGCCAGACTTCGGCAAAGGTTTCTTCCATGGGGAGTCGTCCTTGTAAGCAATATTGAGTACAACGGTCGGAATCTGCCGCGAAAAACGTTGTTTTTTGACCAGAAATTGAAAGAATCTCGTACCAAGACAAAAGCGCGCGACAGAGGCATATCAGTGAAGACGAAGACAAAAGACAGGACCTGCATCGCGCGTGTTCAGATTCTACATGCCTTTTTTGACCAGCGGCCCGCTCGGGCACTGACAGATGGGCATGATCTCTACCGGCGTAATGGGATTTGTACCTTCATAGACGCCTGCGGCCCTTGTTGTATCTCCATGAAAACGAACGATGGAAAATTCGCTTTCCGCAAGACCTGGTTCAATGTTGGTCACATGTACATTGGTTCCCAGAAGATCTGCACGCAGAGAGAGGCTGAACTGTTTCACAAATGCTTTGGACCCGCAATAAACATTGCCGCCCGCGTAAGGATAGTTGCCCGCTATTGAGCCCAGCATGACTATATGTCCACGGTTTCGAGCTACCATTCCGGGGAGGATGGCGCGTGTGGCGTAGAGCAGTCCCTTGATATTGGTGTCTACCATGGTGTCCCAGTCGTCAAGATCACATTCCTGGGCAGGATCAAGGCCCAAGGCGGCTCCGGCATTATTAAGCAGCACATCTACGTCTTTCCACTCGCCTGGCAGATTGCTCAGGGTTTCCATGACGGCGTTTCTGTCGCGCATATCGAGGGGAAGAGGAAGAAATGCATCACCGAGTTCCTGATGCAGAGCATCGAGACGTTCGGCACGACGGCCCGTCCCTGCGACATGCCAGCCTTCGGCGGCAAAAAGACGTGCAGTAGCCAGACCGAAACCTGACGTTGCACCGGTAATAAGGATATGCTTGGGCATGGACAACTCCTTGCTGTAGATGGATGAACGCAGCAAAGATAGCCGTTTTGGTATGTCAAGGCAACCGGAAGAGAGGTAATGATATGCTGCTTGTGACAGAAGGATAAAAATGTATCGTACTGCGGGGAATCTGAAGCCAGATCTTGGGAAAAGTAGAAAGTATCGGTAAGAAAATTCTTGAGGAAGATGGTCGGATTTTCAGGACTTCGGCGAGATCAGTCTGTAAGGGGAACGAAGAGGAATCCAGAGGCTTGACTATGGATTTTCGCCTTATTAAAGAAGAAATTCTGTCGTGAGACAGAGAATTTTCATATCATAAGAGATGATTTTCATGGACAGCAGCAAAAACCATGAGGTGGTGCTCTCCGATCTGGAGAGAGTCGAACAGGAAAAACTGGAACAGGAACGTCTGGCGGCAGAAGAGGCCGCTCTTGCTGATGCAGCCAAGAAAAAGGCCGCCGTGTCTTCAGTGCTGTGGTCGGCTCTTCTTACCGTAATCAAGCTGATAGCCGGTATTTCTACCAACAGTCTGGGTCTGCTTTCCGAAGCGCTGCACAGTACGCTGGACTTTGTTGCAGCCGGTATAACCTGTCTTGCTGTGCGTATATCCTCACAGCCTGCAGACGAAAGGCATCCATATGGCCATGGTAAGGCTGAAAGTCTTGCCGCACTGGCGGAAACGGTACTTCTCGTCGTGACGTGCGCTTGGATCGTCATTGAGGCTGTGGAACGTCTTTTCTTTTCCGCAGGACCAGTGGAGCCTTCCTGGTGGGCTTTTGCCGTGGTCATTATATCCCTTGCCGTCGATATCAGTCGTTCCGCCATGCTGCGCAGAGTGGCCCGCGAACACAAGTCGCAGGCTCTTGAGGCAGATGCCATGCATTTTACCACGGATATATGGTCCTCGGCTGTAGTGCTTGCGGGTCTGACATGCGTGGGACTTGCTTCGTTTGCCGAGCCTGATTCCATGCTGTATCATGCTCTTACCAAGGCCGATGCCGTGGCGGCGCTCGGCGTGGCCGCCATTGTTCTCATGGTAAGCTGGAACATGGCCCGCAATGCCGTGCTCACCCTTATGGATGGTGGTATGAGCGAGCAGGCTCGGCAGATACGAGCTGCTCTCGCGGCCAACGCTCCGGCGTACGCAGCCCGTAGTGTCCGCGTGAGAGAAAGCGGGGCAAGACACTTTGTGGATCTTGTCGTATCTGTTCCGTCCGATCTTCGGGTGGATATGGCTCATGAGATTTCCACCATGCTGGAAAACGTGGTGCGCGGTGTGCTTCCCGATGCTGAAACTACTGTGCATATGGAGCCAGAGGAAGAAAATCACCGTGACTTTTATGCCACGTCTTATCGACTGGCATCTCTTCATGGACTCATGATTCATAATCTTCGTCTTGTTGTGCAGGATGACGGTATGCATGTGGAAGTACATATCGAATTGCCGGACGACATGCCGCTTTCCGAAGCACATGAAAAGGTGACGGCCTATGAAACAGATCTGCGGCGTCGCGTGGGGGCTGTGTATGTAGTGTCCCACATGGAGCCCAGAGGAAGTCGTTCTCATGGTGATACCCGGGCCGTCAGTCTTGATACCGTGAAGCAGGTCATAGAAAAGGCCATGCAGAGTTCCCCTCTTTGTGATGCCCACCATATCCATGTCTATACTGGCGATGACGGCACCACCGTGACTTTCCACTGTCGTTCCTGCGCCGCTACTGTAGGTGAAGGCCATGCTCTTGCTACAAGGCTTGAGGGAGAGATTCGTGCCGGACTGCCGGAAGTCGGGCAGATCGTCATCCATGTGGAACCTCAGCCGGAAAAGTAGCCAGTGTTTTCGTTTGCCCGAGGCCTCTCCGGTCCGTATGCCGGTGTGTTGATGTTGATCGTGTCCATCACGTCTACGCAGATGGGCACGTCCGAGGCCAAGTTTCTCGTCATGAAGGTAGGACCGGAAGTCACGGTAGCTTTGCGGCTTGCCTGTGCTACCCTCCTGCTTTTTGCTGCGCTTCGTCCGTGGCGGCACATGCCGCGTAAAGAAGAGTGGAGAAGCGTGCTCGTGTATGGCGTAGCCATCGCTTTCATGAACGGCTGCTTTTACCAGGCTATTGCCCGCATTCCTCAGGGCATGGCTGTGGCGGTGGAGTTTTCCGGTCCGCTTCTGGTGGCGGTATGCTCGTCCCGTCGCTGGACGGATTTTGCCGGGATAATCTTGGCCGTGGGAGGACTTCTGCTTATACTCCCGTGGTCAGGATTGGGAGAGGGGCTTGACGTTGCAGGCTTGGCCTTCGCCTTTGCTGCTGCTGCGGGTTGGGCCGGATACATCGTGTTCGGTCGTAGAGCCGGAGGCGGGGGCGTGAGCGTTGCCGCATGGGGCATGTTGGCCGGGACTTTCGTGGCAGTACCCTGGGCCGTTATTTCAGACGGATGGCTTCTTTTTCGTCCGGATGTTCTCTCCGATGTCCTGCCGCTTGCGTTTTTGGTTGGTTTCTTGGCTTCGGCACTGCCCTACGGTCTTGAGATTGTGGCACTGCGCATCGTTCCGCCGCAGGCCTACGGCGTTCTTATGAGTTTGGAGCCGGCTGCGGCAGCGCTGTTCGGTTTTCTCATCCTTGGTGAGGTACTTTCCGGAAGACAGTGGGGGGCACTTGGGCTCATCATCGCAGCATCGCTGCTGGTGATGAATAATTTCAGCAAAAAGTCATAATTTTTCGATAACAGCAGAATCTGAGTCCAGAAACGGTGGATGCGCCCATCGGTGTTTTCTCTGAGACATAAGTAAAAAAGGCCGGTCTCATTTTGAGAACGGCCTTTTCAATCCCTAATGCCTAATGCGTTTTTTCCACGCTACGGAAAGAATTCCGTCGAGAATGGTCCACGGATTGGGCGGGCAGCCCGGGACGTACACGTCCACCGCCCCCTCGGGAAGCACGGATTCCACGCCTCCGCAGCCTTCGCGGCTGCCCCGGAAGGTTCCGCCGGAAATGGCACATGTGCCCACTGCGATGACGACTTTCGGCTCAGGTACGGCTTCCCACGTATCGAGCAGCGCTTTCCTCATGTTTTCCGTCACCGGGCCGGTAATGAGAATACCGTCGGCGTGGCGGGGGGAGGCAGCGTATTCAATGCCGAAGCGTCCGAGGTCGTAGATGAGCGTACCGAGCACGTTTACGTCCGCCTCGCAGGCCATGCAGCCGCCTGCGCTCACTTCTCGCAGCTTGAACGAGCGGGAAAACAGTGAGAGATCGCGTTTCTGTTCGCCCCGGGCCTGCCGTATGCCGGGTTCATTGGCGGCTTCCGTAGTCCTGCCGCGCACGATGAGCCCTTCGCGGGTGTAGGAGGCAAGTCGGTGTTCGTTGGTGAAGGTTATTTTTCCTTCCGGGCAGGCAGTCTCGCAGGCACGGCAGAACAGGCAGCGGCCCATGTCGAGTTCCGGGCCTTCCTTGGTTATGAACAGTGCCCCAGTGGGACAGGCGGTGAGGCAGATACGGCCTGCGCAGCCTTTGCATGACGTGGGCTCAAGGGATGGCAGACCGGCGAAGCGTGGACTTATGGAAGGAGAAACAAAGGGGTAGTTCAGTGTGCGATAGCCTTGATGCAGGCGTTCTCTGATGATGTTCAGCATGTTTTTTTTCTACAGGTCGTGCCCGCAGTAGGACAGGTTGAAGCTCTTGTTGCACAGTGGAAAATCGGAAATCGGTTCGCCGCGCAGGGCCATGGCGAGGCCGGACCAGTTGTGGGATGACGGATCCACTACCTTGTAGGCCAGCCATTCTCCGTTTTTGCCGGTGATGCCCACATGACATATCTCACCGCGCCAGCCTTCCACCTGGGCCACGGCAAGGCGCGAGGCAGGCATGGTATCCGGCATGGAAACACGGCAGCGCTCCTCGCCGCTGGAAAAGCCTAGCTGCATGAGATCGGCTTCGGCAGAGGCCGCGGAATCGTTCAGTTCGTCGCTGCGCAGGAGCGTGCGGGCCAGCACGTCGCCGGTGGTGCGCATACGCTTGTGCAGTGCGCCGTTGTCGAGATCGCAGAGCGGCCAGTCCATACGGGCGTCCATGGCCACGCCGCAGGAGCGTGCCGCCATGCCTACGAGTCCGAGCGCACGGGCGTCTTCAAATGAGACCCTGCCCGTGTCCGTGAGACGCGCAAGCACGCTGGAGGTTTCCAGCATGACGTCCACGGAGCCGCGTGCGTCGCGGAAGGCGGAGCGCAGGCGCTTGACCAGCGACTGACTGAGAGCGGCGTCTACGTCCCACTTCACACCGCCCGGGCAGAGCAGGTTGCGGCCGAAGCGGCTGCCGCAGATTTCCGCGGTGATATTGAGAAAGTCGCCGGTAATGCGTCCGTTCCACGCCGAGGAGGGCAGAAAGCCGGTGTCGCCGCCTATGGCCCCGAGATCGCGGGTGTGGTTGGCAAGGCGCTCGAGTTCCAGCGCAAGACGGCGTAGAATATGAGCCCTGTCGGTGATGCCCACGTCTGAAAGCCGTTCGAGCACGGTGCAGCAGGCCGTGGCGTGACCTATGGCCGTGTCGCCCGCGATATTCTCCATGAGCGGAAGCACGAGTCGCGATGGCGAGGTGAGAACGAGATGCTCCACGTCGCGGAGCTGGAAGCCGAGTTCTATTTCCAGGTGCATGACGTTTTCGCCGTAGCACTGGAAACGGAAATGGCCGGGTTCGATGACGCCCGCGTGCACTGGGCCCACGGCCACTTCGTGCACTTCGGTGCCTTCCACGCGGTAGTAGTCGGTTTGGGCCGGGCCGGGACGCGAGGTTCTTTTTTCTCCTTCTGCGGGACGGAAGCGCACGGGCTTGAGCCACGGATGCCCTTCGGGCCGTATGCCCCAGGTCTCGAAGAGCTCGCGTTCAAACAGGTGCGCCTGCGGGCAGTGCGGCGTAATGGAGTCGTAGGCGCGGCCCGGGCGGGCGCGCATGGCGTCGAGCAGACGGGCCGAGGCGTCGGCAAGAATGCACAGAACTTCCGTGCCCTTGGGATCGGGCACGCCGAAAAACGCCAGCAGGCGCCAGCCCTTGCGGCAGCGTTCCGAGACCGAGGCGCAAAGCGCGTCCATGTCGATGACGGGAATGTCGTTCCAGGCGATGGATTCTCTGTAGTTGAACATCAGGCCCCCAGAAGCGCGGCAGCGCGGTTGAGCGTTTCCACGAGCCAGTCGGGCACAGCAAGGCCGAGACCGAGCACCATGAGGCAGAGCACAGCTGGCGGAATAACGCTGAAAAGGGATTCATGGTAGTCCATGGGTACATCGTGGGGCGGCGTGCCCTGCACCATGCGGAGCACCGGAATGGACATGCCAACGAAGATGACGGCGAGCGCGGCAAGATAGACGAAGGCCACCAGGAGGCCTGCTTCGGCGAAGAGGCCCTTCAGGATGGTGAATTCGCTGACGAACAGGCCGAAGGGCGGAGAACCCACGATGGCGAGAAAGCCCGCCGTCCACAGCGCGCCGGAAAGGGGCATGTCTTGCCGCAGTCCGCGCACATCGTAGCTGGAGAGTGAGTGATAGCGGGTGAGAATGTTGCCCGCCACAAGAAAAAGCATGCACTTGGTGAGCGAGTGGCACACGGCGTGCAACAGGCCGCCGAACAGCGCGCCGCCGCCCACGCCGAAGGCCAGGGCGAGAATGCCCATGTGTTCAACGCTCGAGTAGGCGAGAAGGCGCTTGTAGTGGCCCTGCCCCACGATGAACACCGCCGCCGTGACCATGGAAAGAAGCCCGAAGAACACGAGAAGCTGCCCGCTGAACTCACCGAGCCCCGCGGCACGCATGATCTGATGGCCGCGCAGAATGCCGAGCAGGGCACAGTTGAGAAGCGCGCCCGAGAGCATGCCCGATACCATGGACGGGGCCTGACTGTGGGCGTCGGGAAGCCAGGTGTGCAGTGGCGAGAGGCCCATCTTGGTGCCGTAGCCCACGAGCAGGAAAATGAAGGCGGCCTTGAGCCAGAGCACGCGGTTTGTGCCTTCGATGCTGCGGGCCCGTTCCATGAAGGCGGAAAGCTGGTCCATGCCATCTGGCACGGCTGCAGCGGGAGTATGGAAGGCCACGCTCATGAGAATGTTGCCGAGCAGGGCGAGGGCGATGCCCACAGAGCAGATCATGAGATACTTCCAGGTGGCTTCCATGGAGCTCTGGTGGCGGTGGAAGTAGATGAGCGGGGCGCTCGCGAGGGTGGTGAGCTCTATGCCCACCCACAGCGCGCCGAGATTGGCCGTGGTGGTGACGAGGGTCATGGCCGCCACGAAGAAGCACAGGCAGGAGAGAAAGCGCGTTTCCGGAGCGTTGGTGAAGAGCTGGCCCTTCTGAATGTCGCGCTTGACGTGTTTTTTGTCTTCCTCGCGCAGGTAGCCCACGGCGTACACGGAAGCCGCGGTGAAGAGCACGGCGGCCAGCATGAGAAAGACCACGCCGAGAAGGTCTGGCTGGAGCAGACCGAAGAGCGCGGTGGGATGTGCTCCGGCGAGCAGGTCGCGCAGAATGAGAGAGGAGAGCGCGAGGTGAATGAGTGCGGTGGCCACGAGCAGGGCGCGGCGGGGCCACGAACCGGGAACGAACATGAAAAGTCCGGCCAGAAGCGGGACGAGAAGGAGCAGAGCGAGCGTCATGTCAGCCCCTCAGGTTGCGGAAGCGCACCACGTCGATGGAGTCGAATGCGCTGCTTATGTGATTGATGGCTATGGCCATGACGAAAACGGCGGCGAACACGTCGAGCAGAATGCTGAGCTCGAACCATACCGAACCTTCGGTCATGAGCGGAATGCCGAGGATGAATATGCCGTTTTCCACCACGAGGTAGCCCGTGACCTGGGCGAGCGCCTTGGCGCAGCCCACCACGAGGATGAGGCCGCAGAACAGCGTGGTGAGGGCCACGGGAAAGAGCAGCGGCGGAAAGAGGTCGGTCACGGCCGGAATGCGGCCTTCCAGCCACAGCGAAAAGGCAAGACCCGCGAGGCCCGCGGCCAGAGGATACATGCGGCCGAGGCGCGGCCGCACCATGGGTTCGATGCCGAGCTTGTGGCATACGTGGCGCAGAAACACGGGAAAGCCCACGCCCTTGAGCGCAAAGACCGCTGCGGCAAGAAACACGTGTTCCGCGTCGAGCGTGCCGTTTACGGGAAGAAGCAGCAGCGCGGCGAGCAGCACTCCCTGTGCGGCGGAAAGGCGTATGAGCATGAGTATGCGCCCCGACCAGAGCATGATGAGGTCGGTGACGAGCAGCAGAAGAATGACGAACTGGAAGAGCGATGACATAGGCTACCGAACCAGGGTCAGAATGAGAACGAAGGCGGCCACGGAACCGGCCAGTCCCGCGAGTGCGGGAACCACGTGCATGCGAAGGCGCGCCATGATGGACTCGATGACGCCCACGAGTGCAGCACAGAAGACGACGCCGAGAACTGAGCAGAGCGTGTACGCCCAAACAGGCATGGCTGGAAGGACGAGGCCCGTGAGCAGGGAGGAGAAGAGCCACAGCTTGAGGGCCGCTCCGTATTCCACGAAGGCCAGATTCGGACCGGAGTGATCGAGCACCATGACTTCGTGGATCATGGTGAGCTCGAGGTGCGTGGTGGGATCGTCCACGGGAATGCGGCAGTTTTCCATGAGCAGCAGTACGGCCATGACGAAGACGAGCATGACTAGCTCGGGGCGTCCGCTCAACCAGGCCTGCGGGGAAAAGCCGTTGAACAGCGTGGAGAGCGAGAGTTCCTTCGGCACACCGAGGCTTTCGGCCGTGGTGATGAGGGCCAGCAGTGCAAGAAAGAGCACGGGTTCGCCGAGGGCCCCGAAAAGGGCCTCGCGGCTTGCTCCCATGCCCTCGAAGGGAGAGCCCGTATCGAGGGCGGCAAGAATGGTGGCAAAGCGCCCCATGCCGAGAAGGTAGGCACAGAGGATGAAGTCGCCCTGAAAGGCGAGAGGTGAGGACACGCCGCCGAGGGGCAGCAGGGCGAGGGCCGCCATGGATGAGACCATGGCGATGACGGGCCCGGTGGAGAACACCCAGGTGACGTTTTTGCCGAGGACTTCTCCTTTGCGCAGAAGCTTGAAGATGTCGTAGTAGAGCTGGAGCAGCGGCTTGCCGTGACGTCCGGCAAACATGGCCTTCACACGGTTGATGATGCCTGAGGCCAGCGGCGCGAGCAGAAGGACCAAGAGGAATTCGGCAGGATAGAGCCAGTCGTTCATTATGCTATCCCCCAGATAAGAAGCGCCACCAGCGTGACGAGGATATAGAGAATATACATGTTCACGAGGCCGTTCTGCAGAATTTTGAGTGCGTTGCAGCCTTTTTCCATGAGCTGGAAGAGAGGCGCGTAGAAGCGGCCGCGTACCACGTCCGGGGCATCTACGTCGAGCCTCACGGGGGCGGGGAAGAGGCCTGCGGGCTTTTCGGTCTTCACGGTGGTGCCCATGACGCGGCCGAAGATACGGGCGGCGGGCTCCACGAAGGAGGCGGGTGAGTACTGGATGCGGGGCGAGCCGTACTGGTAGCCGCAGCCCCATACGGGTCCGCGTCGAACCCCGCTTCGTGCGAGCAGAGTGCGGCGGATGAGTGCGAAGAGAACGACAAGAGCCAGGGCTGCACCGCCGATGAGGGAAATTCTGGCGAGCAGGCTTTCCGTGGAACTTATGACGCCTGCGGCGGGAGTGATGAGTCCTGCGTGCATGACGGGAATGAAGTCCAGCGTGGGCTGAACCATGCGGAAGGCCCAGGGCGCGAAGAGACCGCCGAGCACGCAGGCCGCCGCAGGAATGACGAGGGGCAGCAGGAAGCGGTTCTGCGGGGCATGAAGACGTGCTGCGGCATCGGTTCTGGCCTGGCCGAGGAATGTCAGGCCGTAGGCCTTGGCGTACACGGCGGCGGAAAGGCCGCTGGTGAGCATGAGACCGGTGAGACAGGCAAGCATGGCTATTTTCTGCTCCATGCCGGGCAGCTCCAGAGAGCGCAGCATGGAGAGGGAGAGCACGAATTCGCCGGCAAAGCCGTTGAAGGGCGGCAGGCAGGCGATGGAGGCTGCGCCGAGGGCGAAGAGTGCGCCGAGCATGGGCATGCGCTGCTGAATGCCGCCGAGCTTTGTCATGTCTACGGTGCCTGCGGCGTGCAGCACTTCGCCTGCACACAGAAAGAGCAGTCCCTTGAAGGCGGAATGATTGAGCATGTGGAAAAGGCATCCGGCAAAGCCGAGAGCCGCGGTCCAGGCGCTGCCCGTGTGGATGCCCACAAGACCTATGCCTGCGCCCATGACCATGAGACCCATATTCTCTACGCTGGAGTAGGCGAGCAGACGCTTCAGATTGCTCTGGGCAAGGGCCTTCAGAATGCCCATGAGCGCGGTGAGCATGCCTGCCGCCATGAGCAGCCAGCCCCACCAGCCGGGCATTTCATGTGCCGGACCAAAGAAGTCGAGAGAACGGATGATGCCGTAGAGACCGGCGTTCAGCATGGCTCCGGAGAGCAGGGCGGAAACGTGGCTCGGCGCGGCGGGATGCGCTTCGGGAAGCCAGACGTGCAGAGGTGCAAGTCCGGCCTTGGCCCCGAATCCCAGAACCGCCAAGAGGAAGAGCGCCGTGCCGTGAGCCGGAGCCTTCATGGCCATGGCCGAAAAGAGTGTGGAGCCGCTCTCCTGCCAGAGCAGGGCGAAGAAGGCGATGAGCAGCACCGCGCCGAGATGGGCGGCCACAAGATACACCCATGAGGCGTCCTGCACGAGCCTGTCACGGTCGTTGAAGTCGATGAGAAAGAAGGGCGAGAGGGACATGATTTCCCAGGAGAGCATGAAGAAGAGCGCGTCGCGCGCCGTCATCACGCAGGTCATGCCCAGAAGAAGCAGCAGATAGAACAGCCAGTGCGCCCCGAGATTGTGCTCGGCCGGATCGCTGTGGCGCAGGGAAATGCAGCCTGATAGAGCGCAGGTGAAGCCCAGAGCGAACACGGGCAGCAGAAAGAGGCGCGAAAGAGGGTCGAGCCCGAGCGCGAACGCGCCGAAGGGCAGGCCCCACGGCAGCATGAAGCTTTCCGCGCTGCTCCAGCCGCCGGAAAACAGGCCGTATACGCCCAGAAGACAGGCTGCGGCGGCACTGGCCGGACCGATGAAGTTGGCCGTCCGGTTGGTGGCGTGACTTACCGGTCTGAGCGCGACGACGCCGGTAAGCAGAGCACCCGCCGCCATGAGCAGAAGGGCGAGAAGAAAGGTATCCATTAACATCCCCGTGCGTAAACGTGGTATGCCCGCAGGAAAAAGGCAAAAAGGCGCTCAGACGTTAGACCCGTTGCGGCCAAAACGCAAGAAGAAGAAGGGGGAATTTTGCCGAAAGATGACGTGCAGCAAGGATAGAAGGCCCGTGGTCATGGACCTCGCTTCCGTTTTTTGGAGGGAAGAGTCCAGAGGAATGAGGGGGCCGGACGTCCTGAGTCCCGGCATTTTTTCAGAAAATTCAGACGGAAGTGATGAACGGCGCGGGAAAAGGTAGCACGAGGGCGTTTTGCGGCGTTTCTAGGCAGAGTCACGGACGACTTCGAAAAGATATGAGGGGAGAGTCGATCGTTTTTTAACGGAACCCGTTCCGCAGGTCATGGGGAGACGTGCGGAACGGGCTTTTTGTTCAGAGGCGGGCGAAGACGTGCCGGTTCTGTTGTTCATGGCGGCGCGATTTTTTCCGAAACGTGCCCGCGGCATTCTGCCGGGCAGCCCGCAAGAGGCATCGCCGGGTTCACGGCGGTCGGTTTATCGGTAAAAGCGTGGCGTGCCCATGGAGTAGTCGGTGTAGCCCGTGAGATACCAGACCTGATCGGTGGAGCGGCCCAGTTTGCGCAGAGTGTCGAAGGCGATGGAGGCACGATGGCCGGAACGGCAGACGATGAGCATGGGCTTGCCTTCCGGCACTTCCTGAATGCGGGATTTCAGTTCTTCCAGAGGAATATTGAGGGCGCCTTCCACGTGGCCGTCGGCAAATTCTGCTTCCGTTCTCACGTCGAGAATGACAAGGCCGTCATCCTTGAGATCGGCGTACAGTTCCGTGGTCTGTGCCGGGGTGAGGCTGCCGGAAGAGGGCAGGTCTGCAGCGAGGCAGGGAGCGACGAGAAGCGTGAGGGCAAGAAGAAGCGATGCGCCCAGGTGGGAAAGTTTCATGGTCTCTCCTTGAAAACAGCGGGGCTGTTTCTGTAACACTTTGAGGTTGCATACGGTGTGCCGGAAGTGTTCCGGCGGCCTGCGTTCCCTATGCCGGACTTTTTTTGCCCGGGCAAGTGATCCGGCGCACGATTTGCCTGGTAGAGGCCTGCCGCTCCTTGCATGGCGCGGATTTTCGGACAATGTAACATTTTCTTTCCGGGCTTTTGCGCCCTTTCAGGAATGCAACAGACGCTTGTGTTTACGTTCGGAACGGAAAATGAAGGAGCGCTGCAAAGATTTGTCGTGCTCCTTGAAAAAGATCCGGGAACGGTACGGGAAACATCCCGCCAAAGAGGGCACGTTGCAGCCCTGGTGCGGTCCGTTGCCTTTTCCGATGAAAGTTTTGGAGAAGGGGAATGGGGGCCTTTCCCCGCATCTCTCAGTCGACACAAAAAAGCCCCCGGCTTTTTATGCCGGGGGCTTTTCATCAATGATTTTGTTTACGCAGATAAGCGGGACTGTCATCTTCTTCTATTGTGAAGTCTTCAGTCGGTTCCTGATACTGCTTGGCTTTTTCCTGATATCGCAGGTAAGTGGGGATGTCGGTATCATCCTGCGGGTACTCACTGTACAGCTTGGGACGTGCCAGAATTTCATGCGGGTCACGGACATGCCTCTGACGGGTAGGATACCCCTGAACAACAGGAGGAACATTGGATTCATGTCCGTTGTTCATGGTTACCACCGTGCCCGTTGTTTTGGCAGGTTGTTCTGCTTCTGGCTCAATGCCGGTAGCAATGACGGTGATGCGGATTTCCTCGCTGCAGCTTTCGTCCAAGGACATGGCCACGACGATTTCAGGATCTTCTCCATTGGCACCGCGGGCGGCCTCTTCAATGTAGGATGCGGCAGTGCTGAATTCATCCATGCCAAGGTCTTCATTGGCAGTGATATTTACCAGCATGGCCTTACATCCCGTGATGGAAAGATCTTCCAACAGAGGGCTGGTAATGGCTCGTTTGGCGGCATCAAGAGCTCTGTTGTCGCCCGAGGCACGGCCTTCGCCCATGAGGGCCATTCCCTGACGGCTCATGACGGTACGTACGTCGGCAAAGTCGGCATTGATGAGGCCGGGCTTGGTAATAAGGTCGGTCACACCGCGTACGGCGTCGTAAAGAACGTCGTCCGCTTTTTTGAGCATTTCCGTCACCTTGGCATTTTTGGGAGCTATGGCAAGCAGACGATCATTGGGGATGATGACCAGACTGTCTACATGCTGGCGCAGTTCTTCAATGCCTTTGATGGCGGCCTTCATGCGCTTTTCGCCTTCAAACCGGAAAGGCTTGGTAACGACACCTACCGTAAGGACGCCTTTTTCCTTGGCGACCTTGGCAATGACGGGAGCCGCACCGGTACCGGTGCCTCCGCCCATGCCGGCGGTGACGAATACCATGTCGGCCCCGTCTATGGCCTTGCGTATGTCTTCCACGCTTTCTTCTGCAGCCGCCTGTCCGACTTCGGGCTTGGCACCGGCGCCGAGTCCTCTCGTCAGCTCTTTGCCGAGCTGAATATGTTCTTCGGCAAGAGAACGCGAGAGTGCCTGCATGTCGGTATTGGCACAGATGAAGGATACGCCTTCGAGGCGGGAGTTGATCATGTTCTGCACGGCGTTTCCGCCGCCGCCGCCCACGCCTATGACCTTGATCTTTGCGGCCTGTTCTGTATCGGGAACCATATCGTCCATAATAGCATGTCTCCGGGTGATCGACAGATTAACGAATATCTCCGAACCAGCGCTTCATGCGTTCCCACACCCCGTGGAACAGGCTGGATTCGGCGGCGGAAGAGGGTGCGTTGGCAAAACGAACGGGAGCTTCTTCGCTCTCTTTTTCCGCTCCATAGAAAAGCAGGCCTACGGCCGTGGCGAACTTGGGATTGTTGATGACGTCTTTCAGTCCGCCTACGTTGCGGGGGTATCCCAGTCGTGTGGGAAGCTGGAATATTTCCTCTGCAAGTTCCGCACAGCCGGGAATGAGAGCCGCACCACCCGTAAGGACGACACCCGCACCGAGCTGCCGCTTGAGCCCGGAGTGTTCCAGCTCCTGGTATACGAGAGCCAGAATTTCTTCCATACGGGGTTCGCAGATTTCGGCGAGAACCCGGCGCTCCACCGTGCGGGAAGGTCGTCCCCCCACACCCGGAACTTCGATGGTTTCGTCGGGCCGGACCATTTCCGTGAGTGCACAGCCGTATTTGATTTTTATTTTGTCGGCTGCGGAAATTGAAGTACGCAGACCGAATGCGATGTCACTAGTCAGGTTGTTGCCGCCGAGGGCCACGGCACCGGTATGCTTGATGGCGTTGTTGACGAAAATGGCTATATCGCTGGTCCCGCCCCCGATATCCACGATGGCGACGCCTATTTCTCGTTCTTCCTCCGTAAGAATGGACTTTGAGGAAGCCAGAGATTCGAGAACGATGTCGGACACATCGAGATCACTTCTGTTGCAGGAGCGGATAATGTTCTGTGCAGAGGTGACGGCACCGGTGACAATATGCACATTGGCTTCGAGACGTACCCCCGACATGCCTATGGGGTTGGCTATGCCGCGTTGTTCGTCCACAATATAGCCCTGAGGCAGAATGTGTATGACTTCACGATCCATGGGAATGGCTACGGCCTTGGCCGCATCAAGCACACGGTCGACATCATGTTGCGTCACTTCTCCGCCGCCTTTTATGGCGATCACCCCGTGGCTGTTCACACCCTTGATGTGACTGCCTGCGATACCGGCATACACAGATTTGATTTCGCACCCGGCCATCAGCTCGGCTTCTTCCACAGCTTTGCGTATGGACTGTACCGTCTGATCGATGTTGACGACTACGCCCTTGCGCAGGCCGTTGGAGGGACTCGTGCCTATCCCGATGATATCTATTCCGTTTTCGGAGGGTTCGCCGACAACGGCGCAGATTTTTGTCGTGCCTATGTCAAGGCCGACGATGAGTTCGGATTTTGGCATTGATAAGCTCCCCATGACCTGAGCATACCTGTGAAAGGAGATGCCTTGTTAAATATAGACTTGAAAAAAGCAGCACAAAAATGA
>JAXVQY010000243.1:0-14538 GCA_037303805.1 bacterium
CTTGGCATGTAGGGAAGATCCTTTTCCGCTGGAGCGGACGAAAATACCCGCAGAAATTTTCTGCTGCGGGGAATATAGACTATTTTTTTCCGTTTGACAAAGGGGGAAAGGCAGGCAAATGTATGAAAACGTCCAGCAGGGGCATTGCTCCTCATTTATGTTGTCATATTGCCGGGTTCCGCCTATCCGGCTGCGTTTTGTGGAGGCACGGGTGGTCGACGCGGACAGAAACAAGAAAGAGCTCAGAGGGCTGCTGCGGCAGCGACGGAACGAACTGGCGGCAGGAGAGAGCGGAGCCATGCTTGCGCTGCGCCTCCAGAAGCGTCTTTTGTCCGATCCTCTGTGGGAACGGAGTCGACGGGTGGTTCTCTATGTCGCCGTCAAAGGAGAAGCCGGGACGTCGCTGCTTCTCGATGAGGCGTGGCGCAGCGGCCGGACGGTGTTTCTGCCCCGCTGTCGTCCTGAGGAACCCGGTATCATGGACATGCTGGTTTGTCGCGGTCCGGAGGAGCTGGAAGTCTCCCGGTTCGGTATTCCGGAACCGCGGATGAGCGCCGGAGCGCGGCGGCTGTCCGGGGAAGAGCTGTGTGCCGGTGAGAAGACGTTGCTGGTCGTTCCGGCGCTGGCCTTTGACAGAGAAGGATTTCGTCTGGGCTACGGCGGCGGCTATTACGACAGGCTGCTTGCCGCAGCCCGGTGTGCGAGTGTGGGACTCGCCTTTCATGATCTGCTTTTGGACAGGCTTCCCCGCGACGGGTGGGACAGACCCGTAGGGGCCGTATGCACGGAGGAGGAACTCATTTGTCTTTGACGCTGCTTCCCTTTCAGTTTCCCGGCATTCCCCATGTGGGCTGTGCCTTTACGCTGCGTGCTTTCGGCAGTGTTTCTCTCTCCGGAGGCGAGGATGCGGCCCGCTCCTCGGCTCGACGGGCATCGTTGTCTTCTCTGCTGGGAGTCAACGGTTTTGCCGAGGTTCATCAGGTTCACGGCGTGCGTACCGTGTTTGAGCCGGACAGACAGGATCCGTCGCAGACGCCTTCGGAACAGGCCGACGGCATGGCGACATCCCGTCCGGGACTCGCGCTCATGATAAAGACGGCGGATTGTCAGCCCATACTGATTGCCCATGAATCCGGTCGTTTCGTCATGGCCATTCATTCCGGATGGCGCGGCAACAGGCAGGATTATCCCCGCACGGCCGTGGAGCAGTTCTGTGAGCATTACGGACTTGATCCCCGGGAACTCTGGGCCGTGCGTGGCCCGAGTCTGGGGCCGGCCGCTTCGGAATTCGTGAATTTCTCAGAAGAGTGGGGGCCGGAATTTCTGCCCTGGTACGACGGTGTCCGCCGTACCGTGGATCTGTGGTCCCTGGCGCGTCATCAGCTTGAAAATGCGGGGCTGATGCCGGGTCGCATACTCGGCCTGGACCTGTGCACGTTCGCTAATGCGGAGCTCTTCTTTTCCTACAGACACTTCCGGCGCATGGGCAGTGAAGACGGCCGCCAGGGCAGCTTCATCTGGATTCGTTCCGCATAAAAAAAGCGTGTTCTTCGCATGTCGTCCACACGGCAGAAAAATTTTTTTCAGAAAAATTTTTCTTTGAGTCATCGTCGCCGTCGTCTTCGGCAGTACGGTTCCCTTCCTGGCAACTTGGATGCAAGGAAGCGGAAATTCCCTGTTGTTCAAGCCATCGAGGCAATGCTCCCCCTTTGTTTCCTGATAAATAAAGGGGTTGAGAATAATGATCCATCATAAAATTGATGGATTTTATTGATGATCTACCGTAAAATAGCGGTTTATTTTTTTTACAAAGCAGTATACCCATAACCTCGAATTATTTTCCGATGCCGGAGAGAGGCCGGTTTCGGAGGGCTTTTTTTGTCCTTCGTTCGGAAATGACATTCTTTCCGGCAAACGCCGGGTACATAACATTTCTTTGCCGAGGAATTCATGAACGTATCTCTTCATGTGATGCGCCGGATCTTTTGTGCCGTGCGCAGTCAGACCAGATTTGCCGCTGCCGCTCTGCTGTCCTTCGGACTGGTGGCGGGTTCCGTTTCCGGCGCTCGCGCCGAAGGTTTTGCCATTACCGAATGGAGCGCACGAGGCATGGCCCTCGGCGGCGGAGCGGGCGGCGGCATGGTGGCCCGTGCCGACGATCCTTCAGCCGTGGCCTACAACCCCGCCGGCATCACGCAGATTCCCGGCACAGCCACCCAGATGGGTCTTGCCGTCTCTGCCCTGAATTTCGACATCAGCCGTAACGACAACGGCAGAAACGTGTCTTCTTCCGATCAGGTGTGGCCCATTCCTCATTTTTATCTGACCCATCAGCTCAGCGACAACTGGTGGTTCGGTATAGGCACGTTCACCCGCTACGGTCTGGGCTCGCAATTCCCCGACAACTGGGCCAAGCCTTTCAACGGCAAGGGCGGACATTTCTCTCTTCCCGGCGTTCCGGTAACGTTCCCCGCTTCCAGCGGTCTCAAGTCCGTCACGTTGATTTCCAGCACCATCAATCCCAACATCGCGTACAGGATCAACGATACCTGGTCGGTGAGTGCCGGTGTGAGCTATACCTGGGGCTACCTCAGCCTGAATCAGCAGTATAACGTGGATGCATCCATGCTCGGTATGGGCATGGGGCAGTCCGATGCCCGCATCCATTCCGAAAACGGTTATGCCTTCGGATACAACTTCGGCCTTCACGCCAGATTCAACGATCAGTGGAGTGCTGGTCTGACCTATCGCGCCAGTGAGGACATGACCTTCAAGGGACAGACCCGCTTCCGTTTCTCCGGCGATCCGAGAGTGACGGCGGCCATGCAGAACGTCCTTCAGACCTGCAATGCCGACGGCAAGCTGTCCATTCCCGATGTCGTCACTCTCGGCGTGATGTACAAGCCTCTGCCCAATCTGAGCTTTGAAGGCGACGTCGCCTATACCGTGTGGAGCCGTTTCCGCAATCTCACCATCAACATGCACAACGCGCAGACGCCTCAGTTCTTCGAACAGAAAAACTGGCAGGATACCTGGGCCTTCACCTTCGGTGTGGAGTACGCGCCTCTTGACTGGCTTACGCTGCGCGCCGGTTTCACCTACGAGACTTCGCCTCTGAAGGATTCCAACTGCTACGATTACCTCGTGCCTTCCAACGGCCGCAACTACTATACGCTGGGTGCGGGCTTCAAGTATGAGAACTGGACCCTTGATCTTGCGTACATGTACATTGATGTGCGCGACATCAACTACGGGTACAGAGAGGACAGCCACGGCATCGTGAGCACCTTTGCCGGTAAGGCGCATAACAGCTATGCCCACAATTTCGGTCTGACTCTGGGCTACAAGTTCTGAGTTTTTTCCGCATTGTCGTGAGAAAGGCCCCTGTCGTCAGGCAGGGGCCTTCTTTTCATGGTTGTGGCCGCTGGCTTTTTTTTTCGTTTCGGTAGAATGACGCGGCGTCGACGTCGGGCGGAGAGTCTCCCGTCCGTGAATCGAGAATTCCGCCATGGCTGCACAGGATTTTTCCATGGTCAACCTTTTTCCCGGCATAGCGTTTCCGGAATGTTCCATGGAGGAACCCGATGAAGGACAACAATCTTCAGGACAGACCCTGGGTTATCTGCCACATGTCCATGTCGCTGGACGGCAGAGTTACGGGCGACTTTCTGCATCTGCCGAAGTGTGAGTCCGCCTCACAGGCCTATTATCGAATCCATCGCGACTACGGTGCCAGTGCGTTTGCCTGCGGTCGTGTGACCATGGAGGAAAGTTTTACTTCCGGCTTTCGCCCTGATCTCTCCCGTTTCGACGGCTCCGTCACGCCTCCCATGGATCATGTGGCCGATGATGCGGCCTCCTTCTTTGCGGTGGCCTTCGACAGACACGGAACGCTGGGCTGGAAAGCTCCGCATATAGAGGATGAGGATCCGGGTTATGACGGGGCTCATGTTGTGGAAGTACTGTGTGAAAGCGCCCCTCAGGCATGTCTTTCCTATCTGCAGCAGGTGGGCGTTTCCTACATATTTGCGGGCAAGGACGATATAGATATTCCGCTGGCATTACGCAAGCTGCGGGAAATATTCGGCATACGCAGACTTCTGCTGGAAGGCGGCAGTCTTCTCAACGGTTCTTTCCTTCGGGAAGATCTCGTCGACGAACTGAGTCTGGTCATGATGCCTGTGACCGCTGCCGAAGGGGACAGAAGTTTGTTCGATCGCAGTGTGCCGACGGAGTTCCGTCTTGAGGACGTTCAGAGTCTTGAAGGCGGAACGGCCTGGCTTCGCTACCGCAGAATTCGCTGATGCGGCGGAGCTTTCGGGCGTTGTCCCGGGAGCGGACATAGCTGCCGACGATTGCGGCATCCATTTGAAATTTATAGAGGTTCAAGGCGTCGGCGTCGGAACTGATTCCGGGTACACGCCGTCGGGGTCATGTATGCTTCTGGAAATGGGACTTATTGCAGGAGGTATTCCTGCGGGGTGGGGACTGCGTCATCATGCCGCCGTGGTGAAGTGGGTGAATGTCGCCCTGGGCTGGACGGTGCGCATCATGCTTTTTCTGCTGGGGCTCTCCCTGGGGCTGGATGATGTGCTCATCGGTCAGTTGCGCAGCCTTGGTCTGTGTGCCGTGCTCATCAGTTCTTTTTCCGTGACGGGCTGTTTTGTCGCCGCGAGACTTCTCGGACGCTTTGTTTTTCCTGAGTATGCTGCGGGTTCAGGGACCTCTGCGTCAGGAGAACGCGGCGGAGGCAGCGTATCCTTTGCGGCGCTGAGCTTTTTTCTGGCCGGAGTGCTCCTCGGATGGTTGCGGGTGCTTCCGCTGGGACCGGCGGCAGGAGAGGCAGCCGTATGGGTGCTTTATCTTCTGCTCGTGCTGGCGGGGATGACCGTGGGCTTCGATCTGAAGGCACTGGGCATCATCCGGGAGCTCCGGGGGCGTATTCTGCTTATCCCTCTGGGCGTCGTGGCAGGAACGTTGTGCGGAAGCGCCCTGGCCTGGCTCGTGCTTTCCCGTTTTTCCTCGCTGTCGCTGCCGGAATCGCTGGCCGTAGGAGCAGGATTCGGCTACTACAGTCTGGCAACGGTCATCATCACCCGTCTGGGGGATCCTGCACTCGGTTCCGTGGCCCTGCTTTCCAACATGATTCATGAAGCACTGGCCCTGCTGCTGCCGCCTCTGATCGTGCGCATCACGGGGCGTCTAGGACCGGTGCTGGCGGGCGGCGCTGCGGCCATGGATACCTGTCTTCCCGTAATTGCGCAGGTCAGCGGCGAACGTTGTGCCGTGCTGGCGGTGTTTTCCGGCATGTGTCTCACATTGCTGGTACCGGTCATCGTTCCTCTGCTCATGGCGCTTCGCTGAGATTTCCTGATCGGATACAAAAAGACCGCATGTTTTCGGCATGCGGTCTTTTTGTATCCGGGTACGGCGAGGATGCCGTCTCATGCTACAGAACGTCGAAAAGCATCTTTGTGGCAACGATGTAAAGGAAGCAGGCGAAGAATTTCTTGAGCTTCGGTACCGGGAGCTTGTGAGCAATGCTTGCTCCCAGAGGTGCCGTGAGCATGCTGACGATCACGATGCCGGCCAGAGCCGGAAGGTAGAGGAAACCGAAGGCATATTCGGGAAGATCGGGGGCATTCCAGCCGTTGATGATGAAGCCGAGGCATCCGGCAAAGGCAATGGGAAAGCCCATGGCCGCCGACGTGCCTACGGCGCGGCGCATGTCCATGTTGTGCCAGACGAGGAAGGGGACGGACAGCGTGCCTCCTCCTATGCCCACGAGACTGGAGATGGCTCCGATGACCACACCGGCTCCCGTCATGCCTGCGAATCCGGGCAGGGTACGGCTGGCACTGGGCTTTTTGTTCAGAAGCATGTTCGTGGCAACATAATACAGAAAGAGGACGAAGAACATCTGAAGGTAGCGGGAAGGAATGCGGGCGGCAATGAAGGAGCCTCCGTAGGTGCCCGCGAGAATGCCGAGGGCAATGCCGCGGAAGACGCTCCAGTCCACGCTGCCGTGTTTGTTGTGGGCCAGAGCGCTGGAAATGGATGTGAACATGATGCTGCCGAAGGAAGTTCCTATGGCCAGATGCATGGCTACGTCCGGCGATATGTTCAGCCACTGGAAGGAAAAAACGAGCATGGGCACCACCACGGC
This sequence comes from bacterium, assembly GCA_037303805.1. Classification (GTDB taxonomy): domain Bacteria; phylum Desulfobacterota; class Desulfovibrionia; order Desulfovibrionales; family Desulfovibrionaceae; genus Mailhella. The sequence continues at coordinate 6,167 of JAXVQY010000243.1, forward strand.
GCCTCCGCCGATGCCGAGAAGACCGGCCAGCAGGCCGGCTACCGCACCGAGCACGCAGTAAAGAAGTACGGATGTTATCATATCTTCTCTCTCCTGATGATAATGACGGGATATCATAACGGTTGAAGAAGACGCGTCAATGAAATCACAGTGTCATGTGACGCCAGGGACGAGCCCTTTTTCGGTCGTGTCATGATTCCAGAATACCGGCAACGGTGCGCAGGGCCGACGCAAGATCTCTGCGGTTCTGCACTCCGCCGAGGGCCAGACGCACACCGTTTTCCGCGACGGAGTGTCCCATGCGGAAGTGTTCCCCCTCGGCGACGAGAATGCCTTTCTCCCGTGCTGCGGCCGCCAGTTTCAGACCGGTCCAGGAATCAGGAAGTCCGAGCCAGCAGAAAAAGCCCGTGGACCGTGAAACCAGCGGATAGCCGTCCAGAATCTGCCGTGCAAGAGCGTTGCGTGCAGCGGATTCCTTTCGCTTGGCTTCCAGAACCTTGTCGGCGGTACCGTCGATGATCCACTGGGCGGCAAGTTCGGCCATGAGCGGAGGCACCATGGATATGGTGTAGGAAATGGTGCGTTCCAGTTCTTCCAGAACATGCTGCGGAGGGCAGAGATAGGCCACACGCAGACCGCCTCCCAGAATTTCGCTGGTGGCGGCGATGAAACAAGTTCTTTCAGGCGCAAGTGCGGCAAAGGTCGGAGCGGGAGCCGCAGGATTCAGAGCCAGCGCATAAACGTCGTCTTCAATGATGAGTACGTCGTGCCTGCGGCAGACTTCCGTGATTTCCTTTCTGCGGGACTCGGGCATGCGCGTGAGCGTGGGATTACGGCACGAAGGCATGAGATACACGGCTTTGACGCCGCCGTTGCGGCAGGCATTGTCCAGAGCATCCGGGAGCATGCCGCAGGCGTCGGTACGGACGGGAGCAAGCGGCAGGCGCAGTCTCCAGGCCAGATGCCGGAGCAGGGGATAGCTCAGCGTTTCCACGGCAATGCGGTCGCCGGGCGTGCACAGTGTGGAAAGTGTGGTCATGAGTGCATGCTGAGATCCTGCGCAGATGAGCAGATCACGACCTGAAACAGGGACGCCGTAACGATGCGCCCAGAGAGCTCCGGCTTCTCTGTGTCGTTCCATGCCTGCCGGGCGATGATAGCTCTGCAGTTCCGTCATGGACCTTTCGTCCAGATGCTGCATAAGTCGCCCGAGAGCATCATGCAGGGAAGGATTCAGGTATTCGAACGGGGCAATGAAGCCCAGATTCCAGCGAAGCTCTTCGTTCTGTTCCGCCCGTGGCAGGGGTTGTATCGTGTCGTCGGCCGGATAAGGCCACTGTGTGGAAGGAGGAAGCGGTGCAGGCGGAGGGATGAGATCGACGTCGGAGCCGGAGGCCGTCACAAAGGTGCCCCGTCCCGTCACTCCCGTGATCAGACCTCTTCTGGCCGCTTCGGCATAGCCGTGTGTGGCCGTGCCCGTGGTGATGCCGAACGCTGAGGCCAGAGCCCGCTGGGTGGGCAGAGGGTCCCCGGGTTTGAACAGACCCTGTCGTATGCCTGCTTCCAGAGCCGTTGCCACGCGTTGGTAGCGGCAGGGAGCGTCGGCTTCCTCAAAAAGGCGCTTCAGTTCAAGAGAGCGTTCCTCTCGAGTGTTCACGATATCTCCTTGTGTCGGATATTGCGGTATTGCCGAGATTCGGATGATCTTGTCATGGAGCAATAGAGAATATATCTGCGGCAATAATAATTGTCTCCATATTGCCGCATTTTCTGGAAAACAGCAAGGCCTGGGCGTAGGTACCTGAACATGGCCGGCATCGGAGAGCCGTTGAGGTTCTGTGCCGGACCGGAAAAAGGAGAATCGATATGGAAAAAGGAACGTTGCGGCTGAAAACGGGTCTTGCGGAAATGCTGAAGGGCGGTGTCATCATGGATGTCACCACCCCTGAACAGGCGGTCATTGCCGAGAAGGCCGGGGCCTGTGCCGTCATGGCTCTGGAACGTGTGCCCGCCGACATACGTAAGGCCGGAGGTGTGGCCCGCATGGCTGATCCTGCCGTCGTGAAGCGCATCATGAACGCGGTAAGTATTCCGGTCATGGCCAAGGTCCGCATCGGTCACATAACCGAGGCGCGCATTCTGGAAGAACTCGGCGTGGACTATATCGACGAGAGCGAGGTGCTCACTCCGGCGGATGACCGCTTCCATCTGGACAAGCATGACTACCGCGTACCTTTTGTGTGCGGGGCCCGCAATCTGGGTGAGGCGCTGCGCCGCATTGCCGAAGGTGCGGCCATGATACGTACCAAGGGCGAGCCCGGTACGGGCAATGTCGTCGAGGCCGTGAGGCACATACGAGTGGTCATGGGTGAACTGCGTCATCTTCTTTCTTTGCCGGAAGAAGAGGTGCCCGGATACGCCAAGGAACTCGGCGCCCCGCTGGAACTTCTGTACGAGGTACGGAAGCGCGGGGCCTTGCCCGTGGTGAATTTTGCGGCGGGCGGTATTTCCACGCCAGCCGATGCCGCGCTCATGATGCAGCTCGGCTGCGACGGTATTTTCGTAGGCTCCGGCATATTCAAGTCTTCTGCTCCGGAGCGTTTTGCCAAGGCCATTGTAACGGCGACCACCAACTACAACGATCCCTCCGTGCTGGCGGAAGTGTCGGAAGGACTCGGCGAAGCCATGCCCGGTCTTGAGATTTCTTCCATCGCGCCGGAACAGCGCATGCAGGAGCGGGGATGGTAGACGCACTGCATATCGGTGTACTGGCCCTTCAGGGGGCTTTCCGTGAGCATAGACGCATGCTCGAGCGCTGCGGCGCCAGGGTGACGGAAATACGCCGTCCCCTCGGGGATTCGGACTGTGCCGGGCTGGAGTCTCTGGACGGTCTTGTCCTTCCCGGAGGTGAGAGTACGACCATGGGCAGACTGCTGACGGACTGGAACCTGCTCGAGCCGATCCGGACCTGCGGACTTCGGGGCATGCCGATATACGGAAGTTGTGCAGGACTCATTCTGTTGTGCCGGGAGGTGGAGGGGCCGGACGGGACGCTGCTGGAGCAGCCTCGTCTGGGACTTCTGGATGCCCGTGTCCGTCGCAATGCCTTCGGAAGACAGACGGACAGCTTTGAAACGGGATTGAGTATCCGGGGTGTGGCCGGGGATGTCGAGGCGGTGTTCATCCGTGCACCTCTGATCGTGTCCTGCGGGCCGGATGTCGAGGTGCTTTCCCGTGTGGACACTTCATCCGGCACATATCCCGTGGCCGTCCGCCAGGGAAATATCGTCGCCACGTCGTTTCATCCCGAGCTTACGGAGGACTGCCGTTTTCACGAGTTCTTCCTGAATCTTTGCCGGATTCGGCGAAGCTTCGGAAAGGTCTGACTCCGGGTACGCCGGAGGATATTTCCGCCGGACGACATCTTTCCGCAAAGGCCCCGGACCGGTACGGGGCCTTTGCATTGCGAAAGAAAGGTAAAAAAGATACATCCATGGGAGCTCGATGCTGCACTACTTTTCAGGAGGCTCCCATGCCCGTCATTACCCTTCCCTTCGGTCCGCTGGAAGCGAATTGCTACATTGTGCATAACGGCAGGGATGCCGTGGTGTTCGATCCCTCCGACGAGACCGACCGTATTCTCAAGAATATTTCCGACAACAACCTGACGTTGCGTGCCGTTGCGCTTACCCATCTGCACTGTGACCATTGTCTGGGCTGCGCCGATCTTACCCGTGCCACGGGCCTTGTTCCTTTTGTGGGGCTGGAAGACTGGGCGGAACGCGCACTTCTTCTGTGCAAGGGCATGTGTTTCGGCATGACCCTGAAGCCGTTCGAAGCGGAGCCGCTGGCTCCGGGCGAGGTGACGTGGGGAAGTCTGAGCTGTCGAGTGATTCATACCCCCGGCCATTCCGAAGGCAGTCTCTGTTACTATTTTGCCGATCTCGGTCTCATCATGACGGGAGATCTGCTTTTCTTCCGTTCCGTGGGACGCAGCGATCTGCCCGGCGGAAACGGCGATGAGCTTGTACGTTCTCTGCGCGAGAGCATTTATACGTTGCCCGGCAATGTCGTCGTCTATCCCGGACACGGTCCGGAAACGAGCATCGGTTACGAGGCCGTGCACAACAGCTACTGCCGCGCCTGAGGCCGACCGGAACCGCAGGTATCCGTCGGACGGCGGCCGGAACGGACATTGTCAAGCATCGTTTCCGGTCGTACCGGGCACGGGGAGGTGGAACATGTCGGCATCAGTTTTTCTTGCGGCATGCAGCCCCCGAAGGGGCGGCAACAGCGATTTTGCGGCAGCGCTGCTTCAGGAGTCGACGGCAGCGCACTGTGTCGTGCGGCGTATTGCTGATCAGAACGTACGTCCCTGCATTTCCTGCGGTTACTGTGACGGGCATCCCGGGGAGTGTTCGCTGGACGGTCCTGAAGACGGGGCGCGGGAGATGTTCCGGCTCCTGTGTTCCACCTCCCTTACCGTGGTGGTCTCACCGGTGTATTTCTATCATGTTCCGGCCCAGGCCAAGGCATGGATAGACAGGACACAGCGTTTCTGGACCTGCGGACAAAAGCCCGGCAGAGGCCGCCGTATGACGGCCGTTCTTCTCGGGGCGCGGCCGCGGGGGGAAAAGCTGTTCGAGGGAGCGGAGAGAACGCTTCGCTACATGGCGCTCGCCGCAGGACTGGAATGGCTGGAGCCGTTGCGACTGTACGGGCTGGACGAAGTCGGAGCCTTGGCAGGCAACAGAGAGGCCGTGGAACGTCTGCGCGCGTATGCGGCAGCTCTTCCCGTAGGGGAGACCAGGTGAGCGCCGCACGCCGTTACGGCGCCGGGGCGATCCTGCGTCGGGCGGAGGCATGGCTGGGACTGAAGGAACGTCGATGTACGGCCTGTCGGGAACCCTTTGTTCCCGTTCTTACGGAGACGGGGAGCGGGCCGTCCTTCGTGGAAGATGTGCTGAACAGCGAATTCTGTCCGGCATGCCGAAAGAGGTTGAAGCGGCGCGAGTCAGGCTTCTGTCCGTATTGCGGGGCACCGTCGGCTCTGGAGGATGCTCCGTGCATGCCGTGTGCCCGATGTCTGGAGAAACTTCCGCCGTGGCATGATTTTCTTTTTTTCGGTGTCTACGGGGGACTTCTGCGGGAGATGCTGTTGCGCGCCAAATTCGGCGGGAGTCTGGCCGATCTGCGTGTGCTGGGACGTCTGCTTGCGGCCGTGTGCGCCGAACATTACGCGGCCGCTCCGCTTCCCGATGTGGTGGTTCCTGTGCCGCTTGATTCCGTAAGGTTGCGGCGGAGAGGCTTCAACCAGTGTCGGGAACTGTCCCGGAGCTTATCCGCCTCGCTGAAGCTGCCCGTGTGTACCGACATTCTTGTGAAAACGGGGCAGGTCCTCCCTCAGGAAGCCCTGAACCGGGAACAGCGCCTTCAGATGAAGCAGCCTTTTGCGGTTGCCCGTTCCGTGGAAGGTGAACATGTTCTTCTTGTCGATGACGTCTGCACCACGGGGACCACGCTGAGAAGATCTGCGGAATGTCTCCTGAAGGCGGGGGCATCCGGTGTGGACGTGGTTGTTCTGGCCCGGGCATCGCTGCATGGACGGCAGGAGGAGTCCGGCGTCGCCTTGCCATAACGGCCCTCGTCCTGCTATGCATAACGTCGGAACACGCCGTCGGGCGTGCATTTTTTTGTTAAGGATATTTCATGACAGAGCTTCCCATTCGTCCCGATGCTCCGTGGCTGGCACCTCTGGCGGGCTGGTCCGATCTTCCGTTCCGTCTTCTTTGCCGGGAGCTCGGCGCCGCCGTCTGCTGCACGGAGATGGTCAGCGCCAAGGGACTGGTGTACGGAGGACGCAACACCGAGGAACTTCTGGCCACCACTCCTGCGGAAGGGGAATGGCTGGAAGACGGAAGCCGTGTCTGCGACCATCCTCTTGTGGTGCAGATTTTCGGTGCGGAAGAGGACTTCATGGAGCAGGCCGTCCGGATTCTTCAGTATCGCGGTTTTTCGTGGTTCGATGTCAACATGGGCTGTTCCGTTCCCAAAGTGACGAAAACGGGCGCGGGAGCAGGGATGCTTCGCGACGTGCCCAATGCCCTGCGCGTGGCCGGGGCCGTCATCAGGGCTGCCGGCCCCGGGCGGGCGGGATTCAAGATTCGTCTCGGCTGGGATGCGGAACATGAAGTCTACCGTGACCTGGCCCGTCGTCTCGCCGACATGGGGGCGGGATGGGTCACCCTGCATCCCAGACATGCGGTACAGGGATTTTCCGGGCGCCCGCGCTGGTCCGCCATTGCCGAGCTTGTCGAAGAGCTGCCGGTACCGGTCATTGCCAGCGGTGACCTGTTCACGGCGGAGGACGGCATCCGTGTCCTTCGGGAAACAGGAGCGGCCGCGGTCATGTATGCCCGCGGGGCGCTCAAAAATCCTGCCGTTTTTACCAGACACGGGGAGCTGCTGAGAAAGATGGCGGACGGAGAACTGCCTCCGGTCACCGACACCACGTTTCTTCGGGAAGGTCCCGTCAGCGTCCAGCAGGCATGCAATGTTCTTGACGATCTGCCTGTGGACCGGAAGGAACTTGCCGCCGTCATACGTCGTCATGCCGTACTGGCCCGTCGTTATGCGCCGCAGCATGCACTCCTGAAAATGCGGACGTTTGTTCCCCGTTACGTCAAGAGTATGGACGGGGCTCGTGCGCTGCGTCAGGAGATCGTCTCCTGCACCGACTGGGACAGCTTGAACGACATACTGGAACGCCACTTCGGCGAGGATATAAGAAACTGACCGTCCTGCGGTCGAGGAATGCTCATGCCCACCTCAAGCAAAGTGAATCTCTGCGATCTGCCGTATCCTGCTCTTGAACGTTTCGTCACGGAAGAGCTGGGCTTCAAGAAGTTTCGTGCCATGCAGATCTGGCAGTGGATATGGGTGAAGAATGTGTCCGGCTTCGATGCCATGACCGATATTTCCCAGAGTGACCGGGCGAAGCTGGATGAGCTGGCGGAAATCCGCTGGCCGTCCATAGCTGACGTCCGTGTGAGCTCCGACGGTACCACCAAGTTTCTGCTGGAACTTTCCGACGGCGAACTTGTGGAAACCGTGCTCATTCCCAGCGATGCTCCCAAACGTCCCAACGATGTCACGGTACGCATGACCCAGTGCGTGTCCACGCAGGTGGGATGTGCCATGGCCTGTTCCTTCTGCAGCACGGGCAGGCTCGGCTTCAGACGCAACATGACCATGGGGGAAATACTCGGGCAGATTCAGGTGGCCCGTGCCTATGTGCATGATACGCAGCCGGAGCGCCCCATCATCCGCAATCTTGTATACATGGGAATGGGCGAACCTCTGCTCAATCTTTCCACGGTCATGGATTCGTTGAGAACGCTGGAGCATCCCCGGGGACTGGCCTTTTCTCCCCGCCGCATCACGGTGTCCACCTGCGGCATAGAATCCGGCATGCGGGAATTCGGCGACAGCGGCCTTGCCTTTCTGGCCGTATCGCTGCATGCACCCAATCAGCAGCTTCGGGAGAAACTCATGCCGCGTGCCGCTCATTGGCCTCTGGAAGAGCTCATCAGTGCCCTGGAACAGTATCCGCTCAAGACAAGAGAGCGCATCACCCTGGAATATCTGGTTATCGCAGGTGTGAACGATCAGCCGGAACATGTGAAGCAGCTGGCACGCATTTGTGCAAGACTCAAGGCCAAGCTGAATCTTATTCCCTACAATCCCACACCGGGAACGCCGTACCGCGCGCCTTCTCCAGAAGAATTGCTGCGCTTTGAAAAGGCGCTCTGGGCCAAGGATATCACGGCCATTGTGCGCAAGAGCAAGGGGCAGGATATTGAGGCGGCCTGCGGTCAGCTCCGGGCGGCTCACGAAGCGGCCTGCGGAAAGTAACAGGTCTGCGGACAAAACTCATAAAAACATCGGACGAGCACCTGCCGCATGCAGGTGGTCGTCCGATGTTTTATGCATACAGGATGCGGCAGAGGAAAAGTTCGGTATTTGTCCGTCAGGCTGAATTATTTGCGCAGAGCGGTGGAGCTCCAGCAGAGCAGCGAACCGAAAACGATGACGGCAACCCCCTGCCAGAAGGCTCCGTCGAGTTTCGCGCCTATCCATACCGTGGCGAAAAGACAGGAGAGCACCGGCGTGAAATACGAGGCTATGGCCAGAATGGTGATGTTTCCCTTGGTGACGCCGTAACTCCAGGCGGCATAGGATCCGCCCATGGCCACGGCTCCCACGGCGCCGCTTACCCAGCCCATGATCGAGGCATGGGACAGATCGCCGAATCCGGCAGCCCAGATGCAGGTGAATATGACCGAATCTATGGCAAACACGATGAGCGTGGG
>JAXVQY010000244.1:0-2758 GCA_037303805.1 bacterium
ACCACACGGGATCCCAGCCGAAGTGAGCCATGATGGGCAGCAGGAAGGGCAGCAGTACATAGTAAATGGAAATGGCATCCAGCAGCATGCCCGCAATGAAGAGAATGACGTTGATGAGCAGCAGCAGAACGGTGGGGTTGTCGGAAAGGGAGAGCAGTACGGAAGCCCCGCGTTCGACAAGGCCCACGGTGCTGGCCACCCATGCGTAGAGCCCGGCGCAGGTGACCACGAACATGATGACGGCCGTGGCTTTGACGGACTCCACAAGGACATCAATGAGGATGGAGAATTTGTTGATGGTGCGGTAAATGAAGATACCTACGAAGAGACCATAGAAAATGGCCACGGCAGCGGCTTCGGTCGGCGTGAATACACCGCCGTAGATGCCGCCGAGAATGACCACCGGTGTCATCACGCCCCAGAATGCCTCGCGCAGAGCCTTGGAAACGGGCATGGTGCGGGGTTTGCCGCGGTATCCTTTTTTACGGGAGGTAAGCAGCACGGAGGCCATAAGGAACAGGGCGACCACCACGCCGGGAATGAATCCTGCTGCAAACAGGGCGGGGACGGAGACGTCGGCAATACCGCCGTAGACGATAAAGGCGATGCTCGGCGGAATGACGATGGCAAGGCCGGAGGTGACGGAAACGGTGGCTGCGGCAAAGGGTTTGTCATAGCCGCTCTTGACCATGGCGGGGATGAGAATGAGACCAAGAGCAGCAACGGTGGCCGGACCTGAACCGCTTACGGCTCCCCAGAAGGTGGCTACACCTACGGTTGCCACGGCAAGTCCGCCGGTCATATTGCCGACGATGGTTTCCACCAGCATGACGATGCGCGCGGCAATGCCGGCGCGTTCCATGATGAAGCCTGCAAGAATGAAGAAGGGGATGGCCAGCAGCGGCACCTTGGCCACACCGGCGAAGAAGTTGTAGGAGAGCATATCCACGCCCATATCCCACCACCAGCCCACGAGAAGGGCGGAAAGGCCGAGGGAAATGGCGATGGGCACGCGGAAGAGCAGCGGAACGGCGAAGGTGACGAGAAGCCAGAAGGCCGGGTCTTTGAAAAGTTCCATATCCATGCGGTTATTCTCCGTGAGGAGCCTTGCTTGAGACGGGAAAACATCAGGTGGTCCGCGTCAGGGAAAAGGCCCCGGTTGTGTGTTTTTTTTGTCTGTGGAAGGAGATATGCCGTTGTCAGTCTCGGGTGGCGAGAAAGAGGACGGCTCAGTAGTTTCTGGTACGGAAGTCTTCCCAGACCTTCTGGAGAATGCGCACGATGATGAGGGCGGAGAAGAGCGGCGTGGCTATGGTGTAAATCCACACCGGAATGGCGAGAGATTCGGAAATGACGTCGAGTTCGATCTCGTCCATGACTTCAATATAGCCCTGCCAGCAGAGGGCCGCAAAAAAGATGATGCTGCAAAGGGCGCCGAAAATATAAAGGAGCTTTCTGACGGGACGGGGCATGGCGTCGTACAGCAGGTTCATGCTGAAGTTGCCGCCTTCACGGAAGGCCCGCGAGGTGCCCAGAAGAACGATCCAGACAAACAGGTTGACGGTCAGTTCTTCCGACGAGGAAAAAGAGAAATTGGTGCAGTAGCGCACGATCACGTTGATGAACGAGATGCACGCCATCACGGCCAGCAGAAGGGCTCCGAGCAGTTCCTCGAAGCGGGAGTTCAGAAAGTTCCACATAGTGAGAATCCCCGATGATGAAAAAGGCGGGAGCGGTCCGCCGGAACCGCTCCCGGAACACGGTTACTGGGCGGCCTTCATGTCGGCCTCGGCGGCCTTCACAAGTTCGGGGCCGATTTCCTTGGTCCATTTGTCGCGCACGCTCTGGGTGGCGTCGTAGAATTCCTTGACCTGTTCGGGCGTGAACTTCACGATGGTCATGCCCTTTTCTTCCATGGTCTTGAAGGGATCGGTAACGGCGGGCACCTTGTTTATGCTCTGGAGGAAGGCGAGAGACGAGCCGTCGTCAAAGCCGAGACGGGAAAGGGCCTTGCTGTATTTTTCCATTTCCTTTGCACAGTCAAGCAGAATGGCCTGATCTTCGGCGGAGAAGGACTTCCAGACCTTGGAGTTGGCGGTAAGCAGCAGCGGATCGATCATATAGTGCCAGTCGGTGTGGTACTTGTGCCAGGTCCAGATCTGCAGAGTGATGTTGATGCCGTTGGTGGGATTTTCCTGGCCGTCGACGATGCCCTGCTGGAAACCGGTCACCGCTTCGGACCAGTTGATGGCCTGCGGGTTGGCGCCGAGAGCCGTGAAGATATCGGCAAAGATGGGGGTACCGCACACGCGCAGCTTCATACCCTTCATGTCGGCAGGATGATTGATGGGGCCCTTGCTGGTGGTGAGTTCGCGGAAGCCGTTTTCGCCCCAGCCTATGAACTTCACGCCGGTCTTTTCCACGGCGGCGACGAGCATCTTGCCGGACTCGCCGGCTTCAATGGCGTCCATGGCCTTGTAGCGGTCGGGGTTGTTGGCCACGAAGAAGGGCAGGGCGGTGAGGTTGAGTTCCTGCACCTGGGGCGACCAGTTGATGGTGGAGGCGAGGGCGAAGTCGATGGCGCCGCGGCGCACGAGCAGCAGTTCGGAAGTCTGCTTGCCGGCCATGAGCTGAGCGCCGGGGTACACCTTGATGTTGATGCGGCCGTTGGTGCGCTCCTTGACGAGATCGGCGAAATACGTTGCGGAAAGGCCCCAGCCGGAGGTGGCGGCGGGCACCACGCTCAGCTTGTATTCCT
>JAXVQY010000245.1:0-11234 GCA_037303805.1 bacterium
CCGTCGAGGAACATCTGAAGCAGAGAGTGCTGATCGGTCACGCCGGTAGCGGGAATGGGCATGGTGCCCTTGCCGTCCTTGCCGAGACTTTCGGCCCAGAGCTGGCAGAACCAGGGACCGAAGGTGGACCAGGCAGGAATGTAGCAGAAGTAGATGACCTGACTCTTGCCGGCTTCAGACATCTGCCAGGCCCAGCGGGCGAGCTTCCATGCCGGGTGGTCGAGAAGGGTGTCGGGGTTTTCCGCAAGCGGACGACCCACGGAAATGGCCCCCTGAATGAGGCCTTTCCAGTCCATGCCGAGGAACACGGCGGGAACCATGCCTACGGCGGAAAGTACGGAGTAGCGGCCGCCGAGATTATCCGGCACGGGCAGGGAACGCAGCGCGTACTTGTCCACTTCATCCCGCAGGAATCCCTTGTTGGCGTCGGTCACCATGAAGAGATGTTCCTGCCAGGTTCCGGGAAGTTTCGCCTGCAGCCAGGGCAGGACGATGAGGTACTGAGCGATGGTTTCAATGGTGCCGCCGGATTTGCTGATGACGACGACCAGCGTATCCTCGGGAACCAGCTTGTCGAGATGTTCCTGCAGCCATTCGGGATGCACGTTGTCGGCGATCCAGAGGCTGGGGCCGTCATGGTTCGGGCGATCCTGTCCGGGGGCAAAGGCACGCTGAAGAGCGCGGGGACCGAGGGCTGAACCGCCTATGCCGAGCAGCAGCATGTGTTTGAAGCTGCGGAGGAACTCTTCGTGAATTTCAAGCTGATGAATGAGATCTTCCGCAAAGGGAAGAGCAAGGAACGGCAGTACCGGCAGCTCCTTCTTGAGCTTTTCGATGAAGCGGGAGTCGTCGGAAGGACGGTCGGAAACACCGCCCAGCCAGGCATGGGCCCAGTCAAGTTTCGCCTGATTCATAAGCGCACCATCCGGGAATGAGGGTTAGTTATACAGGGCATCCTTCATGCGATGCAGCGCATCCATGAGGACATCATCGGAGACGGCATAGGAAAGACGGATGCAGTTCGGATCACCGAAGGCTTCGCCGGGAACGCAGGCTACCCGGGCCTTGTCCAGCAGACAGGAGCATACGGCTTCACCGTTGGGCATGTCCGGGGTAAACAGAGCGCTGACGTCCGGGAACAGATAAAAGGCTCCGCCGGGACGGTGGCAGACCACGCCGGGCCACGTGGAGATTTCGGCCATGGCCAGATCGCGACGACGGCGGAAGGAACGGCGCATGTTTTCCACACAGTCATAGGAACCGTCCAGAGCAGCCACGGCGGCCTTCTGAGCGATGGAGCACATGTGGGAGGTCATCTGTCCCTGCAGCTTGGAACACTGCTTGATGAGATCTTCATGGGCGAGCGTGTACCCTACACGCCAGCCGGTCATGGCGAAGGCCTTGGACAGTCCGTTGAGAACCGCAATCTTATCCGGGAATTTTTCCCACAGCGGAGAGGCACTTACGGGATTGCCGTCGTATACGAGCTGATCGTACATCTCATCGGACAAAACAAAAATGTCATGATCGATGCACCACTTGACCAGCGCATTTACTTCTTCCTGCGTGTAGGCGACCCCTGTAGGATTGGAGGGGGTGTTCAGGATCATCATGCGGGTCTTGGGGGTGACGGCCTTTTCGAGATCGGAAACGTCGATGCGGAAGCCGCGGGCGGAATCCGCCTTTACGAGAACGGGATTGCCTCCGGCAAGACGGATGAGGTCGGGATAGCTGGTCCAGTAGGGGCAGGGCAGCAGTACATCATCACCGTCGTTGAGCAGGACGAAAAGCGTGTTGGTCAGAGACTGTTTTCCGCCCGTGGTCAGGATGACGTTTTCCGGACCGGACGTCACCTGATACTGACGCTGGAAATAATGGCATACGGCTTTGCGTGCGTCCATGATGCCGTTGACGGGGGTATATTTGGTAAAGTTTTCGTCGATGGCCTTCTTGGCCGCCTCACAGATGTGAAGCGGGGTAGGAGCATCGGGTTCGCCCACGGCCAGACTGGTGACAGCGATACCCCGGGCCTTCATTTCGAGGGCCTTGGCATTGATGGCAAGGGTGGCGGAGGGCTTGATCTTTTTCATTCTGTCGGCAAAGTTCATGGTTGCGCTTCCTGTTTGATATGAGCGATAAAAGGCCTGACGGTCACGATAAACTCTATCAACTTCACGGGTGCCTGTAAATTGATGTTTGGCACGAGAAAGGCATTGTTGCAGTTTGTTGCAGTCTTTTTTTGTCTTTCTTCGGCGCGTACTCCCTGAAAGGAGAGCTCGATGCATCGCAGAACGTGCCGCACGGAAGACGGAAAGGAAGGAACAGAATGGAAACGCTGCTGCTGAAATATCCCGAGGGGTGTCGTGTAGGCCGTTTTCTGCGTAGAGAGAAGCGTTTTTTTGTACACGCGGAACTGGACGGACAGGAAGTCCTGGCGCACACCAACAATACCGGCACCATGCTCGGCCTGCTGCGTCCCGGTATGCCGGTGCTGCTGTCCCCTGCGCAGAATCCGGCCCGCAGGCTCAGGTGGACGGTGGAGGCTCTGGGCCGGAGAGATGGTTCCCGCGTCTTCTGGGTCGGCGTCAATACCTCGGTCCCCAACAAGCTCCTTGAAGCCCTGTTTCATGCGGGACTTCTTTCCTGGGCCGAAGGCTATACGGAGCTGAAGCGTGAAGCCGTCAACAGGGAGAGCCGTCTTGACGGACTTCTGACCGGGCCGTCTCTGCCCATGCTCTGGGTGGAGTGCAAGAATGTGACACTGGTGGAAGATGATGTGGCGGCTTTTCCCGATGCCGTGACGACCCGGGGCACGAAACATCTGCATACCCTCATGAGACTGAAGCAGGAAGGACATCGGGCCGCCATGCTGTACATGATTCAGCGACCGGACGGCCGGTGTTTCGGCGCGGCGGATTATGTGGATCCCGACTATGCCGAGGCTCTTCATCTGGCCGTACGCGCCGGAGTGGAGGTCTATCCCACGGTGGTTCATGTCAGGGAGAACGGCATTTATTACGGCGGGATGCTGGACTACAGGGAAATATGAGGTCGCTTCTTTCAGCGCTTTGAAGGTCGACGGGAAGGGGGCGGAATGCGGGTCAGTTGCAGACGCTTTTTTCCGTTTTTACTGCCGAGGAGGTGGAGCCGTGGTAAAAAATGTGATTCTTGCCGTTCTTGTCGCGGCATGTGCGTTTCTGGCTGCCAATCAGTACATGGAGCGCAAGGCGTGGGAAGAGGCGGAAATAAGTCCGGCGGAATACGGGGGACTTGCGGCGCTGCGCGACATGTTCCCCGCAGCGGAATACCGCGACAGGATTCTGCCGCTTCTGAGGCAGGCCTTTGTGGACGGTAAGGTGACGAATGCCCGTCTGCGGGAGTTCGGAGAGCGCCTGGAGGGGCTGGGAAAGAGGACGCTCGATATTCTTGAGGCGGAACGTGCGGGCGACCGCGTGTCGCGAGCCTGGGACGATGCCCGCGACGGAGCGGCATCCCTCGGGGAAAGTATCGGTCGAGAGATGGGCAAGGCCATGCGCGAACTCGGGGACGCCGTGGAAGGACTGAAGCCGAAGCGTCGTTCCGACTCGAGTTCCCGGTCCGGAGACCGTGTGGAACTGTAGCGGACGAAAGAAAAAACAGAGTTGTCCGGCCTTCGGCGAGGAAGTGTTCGTCCCGGGAGGTCGATTCTGAAACGGAACGGGGCGGGTATCTGAGATGGTACCCGCCCCGTTTTGGCAAGAGGTATCAGAAGCCTGCGGCAAGACCGTCGCCTCTGGGATCGGAGGCTCCCTGCAAGACGCCGGTTTTCTCATGAATACGTATGGCGCCGGCATGCCCCATGGTGTCGGAGAAGTCCGTGACCTTCCCGATCGGATGACCGCGTCGTGTCAGCTCTTCGGCGACGGCATCGGGAATACGGCTTTCGAGCTTCACGTCGTTGGACGCCGCGCCCCATGTGCGGCCGTAGAGCCAGCGGGGAGCGGTGACGGCTTCCTGCGGCGTCATGTTGAAGTCCACCACGCGCGTGACGATGGCGGCCTGCGTCTGGGGCTGTCCCTCTCCGCCCATGGTTCCGTAAACGAGATAGGGCCTGCCGTCCTTGAGCAGCATGGCGGGATTGAGCGTGTGCATGGTGCGTTTGCCCGGCTCGAGTCGGTTTACATGCCCGGGATCGAGAGAGAAGAAGCTGCCGCGGTTCTGAAGCAGGATTCCCGTGCCTTCGGCAACGATGCCGGATCCGAAATCATGATAGATGCTCTGAATGAGAGAGACGGCATTTCCTTCCCTGTCCACTACGCCGAGCCAGACGGTGTCCCCCTTGGGATCCAGGGGAGTTCCTGTGCGGGCGGCCTTTTTCATGTCGATGCGGGCGGCCTGCCTTCTGCCGTGTTCTTCCGAGAGAAGTCTGTCCAGAGGAATGGAAACGAAGGCCGGATCGGAAAGATACCGATCGCGGTCGAGGAAGGCTTCCTTGGTCGCCTCGATGAGCAGGTGATAGTAATCGGCGCTGCCTTCTCCCAGGGCCTTTACGTCGAAATTGTTCAGGATGTTCAGAATTTCAAGGGAGGCCATGCCTTGTGTGTTCGGCGGAAGGTTGCAGGCCGTGAGTCCCCGGTATTTCACACGGATCGGCGCTACCCAGTCCGCCTTGTGTGAGGAAAAGTCCTCCGCCGTGAGCAGACCGCCGTGTTTTTCCAGATCGTCGATGATCTTTTCGGCTATGCTGCCTTTGTAGAATTCATCGGCTCCTTTTTCAGCAAGAATATGCAGCGTCTTCGCCAGATCGGGCTGCCGGAACACCTCTCCCGGGGCCAGCGGAGATCCGTTTTTCATGAAGACGCGGGCAAATTCCGGAAATCGTTGCAGAGACCGGAGTTCCTTGTCTGCGGGAGAGGCATCAATGGTGCTCCAGCGTGCCAGGGATGTGCTGACGGGGAAGCCGTCTTCGGCATAGGCAGCGGCAGAGGAAAGGAGATCCTTCCAGGACATGACGGTTCCGAGCACGAACCGGCTGTAGCGGTAGGCCTCATCCCAGCCGGAAACCGCACCGGGAACGGTATTGGTCGCGAGATAGCCGCGGGACGGAATATTTTTCAGGCCCTTTTCGGCATAAAAGTTCAGGGTGGCTTTCGAACCGGCACGACCGCTGGCGTTCAGTCCCCTGAGTTCTCCGTTTTCAGCGTTGTAGATGAGCCAGAAATTGTCTCCGCCGGGCGTGCACATCTGCGGATAGACCACGGCCAGCGTGGCGGCCGTGGCTATGGCGGCGTCCACGGCGTTGCCGCCGCGGCGCAGAATGTCAAGACCTGCCTGAGTGGCCAGATGGTTGGGCGAGGTCACCATACCGTTCATGGCCAGGGGATTGGTGCTCTGTGACACCGTGTCACAGTAGATGGGCTTTTTCATGGCTGCGGCTCCGTGACGGAAGATCTTCCGTCGGAAGAAAGGGTTCAGGCGTCCTTCTAGGGTAGAGGTTTATGGGCATTTGTCCATTCCCGTGCGACGCAGAAACTCTGCAATTTTTATACCGAAAATAATTTTTGTGTTATGTCGGTGTATTGAATGAAGAAACGACTGCCGGGTGCGATGAGGCAGACCGCGGAAAACAAAAACGGCCCGGAATGGCCGGACCGTTTCTTTCTGCATGGGGAGAAAGAAGGCTTGCGTGAGTTTCGAGAAGACGGTTCTACTGCTCACCTTGATTTCAGTTCTGATTTTCGTCGAGTTCCCGTGTGTACCGGCACTTGGGATTGGGACAGGCTATGTGACGGCCGCGGGCGCGGGTGGTCTTGATGACAAGAATCGGAGAGTGACATTCCGGGCAGGTTTCGGCTACGGGCCAGTCCCACACGGCATAGTCGCACTGAGGATACTGATCGCAGGAATAGAACAGCTTGCCCTTGCGCGAACTTTTTTCCACCAGCATGCCTTTGCCGCATTTGGGGCAGGCGACGCCCGTGGAGAAGGGCGCGGCATAGTCGCATTCGGGATATCTGGAACAGCTCAGGAAGCGGCTGCCGGTACGTGACTGCTTGAGGATGACGTCGGCACCGCACTTCGGGCAGGTTCCCACCTTCTGATGCTCTTCCTTCGGACGTTCCTGCGGAATGATCTGTCCTTTTTCATCGCGCGTGAAATTCGTAGTGTAGCGGCATTCGGGATAGCCTGTGCAGGCCAGAAATTCTCCGCTCTTGCCGAATTTTACGACCAGCGGCTTGCCGCATTCCGGGCAGGGAACATCGGTGGTAAGGCCTCCCTTGACGGGAGCCATGTTTTTGGAAGCGGCTTCCAGAGTGGGATTGAAATCCTTGGAAAAATCCTTCATGAGGTCCACCCAGCCGAGTTCTCCGTCAGCCACCTTGTCGAGATTGTTTTCCATTTCGGCGGTAAACCCCACGTCCATGAGTCTGGCAAAGTGATCGCGCAGCTGCGAGCAGACGACCTTGCCCAGATCCGTGGGGACGAAGTGCTTGTCCTCCAGCCGGACATATTCGCGATCCTGAATCGTGGAAATGATGGTGGCATACGTGGAAGGGCGGCCGATGCCGCGTTCTTCCAGTTCGCGTACCAGCGAAGCTTCGGTATAGCGGGGCGCCGGCTGTGTGAACTTCTGTTCTTTTTCCAGCTTCTGCAGCGTGACGACCTCTCCTTCGCGCAGAGCGGGCAGAGAACATTCCTCTTCTTCGCTGGAACGGGGCATGACGGCAAGAAAGCCGGGGAAGAGCAGCCGTTCGCCCTTGGCTTTCCACTGGCCGGGACCGCAGGTCAGGGTGACGGCGGTATCATGATAGGTGGCTGCCGCCATCTGGGAGGCCACGAAGCGGCACCAGATGAGATTGTACAGTCTGTACTGGTCTGGAGTGAGAAAGTCCTTGACATCCTGCGGGGTCAGCGTGACGTCGACGGGACGTATGGCTTCGTGGGCGTCCTGCGCGGAGGTCTTGCCCTTGAAGGAACGTCCCTTGCCGCCCGGTGCCATGTAATCCTTGCCGAAGCGCTGTTCGATGTAGTCGGCGGCGCTTTTCTTGGCCTCATCCGCAATGCGCACGGAGTCGGTACGCATGTAGGTGATGAGAGCCGTCGTACCGCGTTCGCCGAGCTCGATGCCTTCGTACAGGCGCTGGGCCGTGGCCATGGTGCGTTTGGAGGTGAAGCCTATGCGCTGGTTGGCCGTCTGCTGCAGCGTGGATGTGGTGAAAGGCGGCAGAGGATTGCGGGAACGCTCCTTTTCTTCCACCTGCGAGACGACGAAAGGCTGTCCGGCCATGGCCTGTTCCATGGCATCGGCCGCAGCCTTGCTGGCAATGAGAATTTTCCGGGAGCTTTTATCCTTGCTTTCGCCGTTCTTGTCGTCCTTGGCCGAAAGTTCCTTCAGCGTTTTGGCAAAGCCGGTTTCGATCTTGGCGAGTTCCGCCTTGAAGGGGGGCGGAGTGGCTCCGGCAAGAAGGGCCCGGAAGGTCCAGAATTCTTCGGGAACAAAGGCAAGGCGTTCTTCCTCCCGCTCCACGATGAGCCGCAGGGCCACGGATTGTACGCGCCCGGCGGAAATGCCGCGCTTTACGGTCTTCCAGAGAAGAGGAGAAATCTTGTAGCCGACGAGGCGGTCGAGAACGCGGCGGGCCTGCTGAGCGTCGAAGAGGTCGGGATTGATGTCGTGCGGATGTTCCAGGGCGTTTTTCACGGCGCGGGACGTGATTTCGTTGAACTGGATTCGCTTGATGTTCTTGGCCTTGTTCTTGATGACCTCGGCGATGTGCCAGGCAATGGCTTCTCCTTCACGGTCGGGGTCGGGGGCCAGGTATACGGTGTCCGCCTTGGACGCGGCATCCTGAAGATCACGGACGATTTTTTCCTTGCCCTTGATGATTTCGTAGTGAGGGGCAAAATCGTGGGCTTCATCCACACCAATTTCTCTGGTGGGCAGGTCCCGGATGTGACCGACACTGGCCTGCACCATGTATTTGTTTCCCAGAAATTTCTTGATGGTCTTCACCTTGGCCGGTGATTCCACGATAATCAGATCCTTGCCCATACTTCGCTCACAAATAGGAATTTCAACGGGAGGAACGCTTCCGTCGTCAAGGAACATACGTTAAAAGGGGGGAGCGTCAAGTCCCGTGCGGCACAAATGACGTATTTCTGCCGTCCGCAGGCGTTTTCGGCGTCGTTTTTTGTATTTCGCGCGGTCCGCCGCAGGATCAGCGCAGTACCGCCATGACGGCATCGGGGGAGAAGACAATGCGTTCCGGCGTCAGACCGAGAGCCTTCCAGCGCGGTTTCAGCGCTCCGTGATCGCCGTACAGAAATCCCTGACAGAAAGCCGGCAGAACAAGCTGTTCCGGTGTCCTGCCGAGCTGTACCGCAGCATCGGCGGCAGCCAGGAGCAGCGCTTCCGCCTGAATGAGCGCACCGAGAGCAGGGTGTCGCGGTCCGGCCAGCAGCGCGGTGTCGAAGGACGGTTCGGGAGCCACGGACAGCCGGATGACGGGAACGTCCGCCTGCCAGGCGAGGTACAGCGCCTTTCCCAGGGTTCGTACGGTTTCCTCCACGGACCACGGTTTAAAGACCCCTTCCCGATACCAGCGGGCGAGGACGGTGCCTTCCGGTACAAGACAGGGGTAGAAGCGCAGACAGGAAGGCTCAAGCTCAAGGGAGCGGCGGACGTCGCTTAGAAAGATTTCCGGCGTGCTTCCCGGCATACCGGGCAGCAGTTGAATGCCGAGGTCAAGTCCGGCCTGTCGAACGGTTAGGCAGCCAGCTTCGGCTTCTCTGCCCGTATAGCCGCGCCGGGACAAGGCGAGGGCTTTGTCGTCGAAGCTCTGAATGCCGAGTTCCACCAGGCCGACGCCGCAGCGGGAAAGTTCTTCCAGAACGCCGTGGGCAAGAGCATCGGGTCTTGTGGAGCAGCGGGCATGGGTGATGAGTCCTTTTTTACGGAGAAGGAGCAGCGTGTCGAGGCAGGCCCGTCTGTCGGAGGCAGGCAGCGCCGTGAAGGTCCCTCCGTAGAAGGCAAGTTCCCGGGTCTGTTCGCCGGTACAAGGGGAAAATGTGTCCAGATGAGCACAGGCGTCCTTCAGAACGGCATGGATGCCGGAAGATGCACTATGTCCTGTCTGCTTGTCCTGAGCGCAGTAGACGCACTGACCTGGACAACCAAGAAAAGGAATAAAAACCGGGAAGATGCGTCTTATTGCGTGTTGTCGTGCACCCGTACGGAAACATACGGATTCCGGTCTTGCACAACAGCCGGAATTATGTTGAAGTTTTGACATTTTTTGGCCTCGGCAGAAAAGCTCTTGATGTTCTAATCAGTTGCGCTTAGGATTACAAGGTGTCCCCCGTGTTAAAAATACGGGGTGGTTTCTGGAGGTCTGTGCTGTTATGTCTGAGGAAAAATGTATTTTCTGCCTCATTGCAAGCGGGGATATACCCTCCGCCAAGGTGTATGAGGACGATACGGTTCTGGCGTTTCTCGATCTTTCTCCCGTGCATCCCGGTCATACTCTTGTGATTCCCAAAAAGCATTACAAGGATATGCTGGAGGTGCCCAGTGAGCTCGGAACTGCAGTGTTTGCAGCGCTGAAGAAGGTGGGGGCGGCCGTGGTGAAGGCAACGGGGGCCACGGGATTCAACGTCATGCAGAATAACGGCTTGTCCGCAGGGCAGACCATGTTTCATATCCATTGGCATATCATCCCCCGTTTCGACGGGGACGGTCTCGGTGCCTGGGAGCAGGGGAATTATCCCGACACCGCGGCTATGCAGGCCATGGCCGCCAAGGTGGCCTCGTGTCTGGAAAAGTAATCCGTATCTGGAAGGAATGGCAGGAGGAAAAACATGAACAAGGCTCTTACGAAGGCTGACATTGTGGAAGCGGTATACAATGACAAGAATCTCGGCCGCAATCGTGCGGAAGTGAAGAATATCGTTGAAAATCTGCTTTCGCTGATGAAGCAGGCCATCAAGAAGGATGATGCCCTGCTGATCAGCGGTTTCGGCAAGTTCGAAGCCTACGACAAAAACGCCCGCAAGGGACGCAACCCTCAGACTGATGAATCCATCACGCTGCCTCCGCGCAAGGTGGTGGTGTTCCGTCTTTCCCGCAAGTTCCGCATGGAACTCAACGGCGGCGAAGAAGCCTAGTCGCGGGCGGTGTCCCATGCAAGAAGGGCCTGCTTCGGCAGGCCTTTTTTCTTGCCCTGATCCGGGGAAAGACCGGCTTCGACTCATTTCTTAAGAGCTCGGCGTCGTCGCGCTTTTCCGTCGCGGCGTGTTCGGGGAGTCTTTCTGTACTCCCCCTTTTTTTTGCGCTATAGCTGGGATGTGTCCGTCGGCCGTTTCTGGCCGTTCCGGGTCGGAAATCCTGGCCTCTGCGGCCAGTCCTGAGAGAGGATGATCATGTCGGTTCCCGTTCTTGATGCCGCCGCCTGGTCGGCAAGACTTATGGAACTGCCGCGCCGGGGCGCGGCCAATGTCACGGCTTTTTATGAGTATCGCATGGGGGCAATCTGCAAGGATGCCCGTTTTCTGCTGGTACCTCTGGATGATCACATGGTACACCGGGGCGATGCCATTTTTGAAAGTCTTACCTTTCTCGAAGGGCGCATCGTGCTTCTTGACGCCCATCTTGAACGCATGAAGCATTCCGCCTCCAAGCTGAAGCTGGATCCTCCCTGTTCATGGGAGGAGGTGCGTTCCATCATGCTGGAAGTGGCAGCCGCCGGAGGTGAGCCGTACGGAGGGCTCAAGGTGCTGCTCGGCCGCGGTTGCGGAGGGCTCGGCGTCGACCCGGCGGAGTGTCCGGAAAGCAGTCTGTACATGGTGGCCACCAAAGGACATCCTCTTCCGGAATCCTTCTGGCAGAAGGGTCTTACGGCGGCAAGAAGCGTCGTTCCCGCCAAGCAGGAATGGCTGGCCACGATAAAATCCACCAACTATCTCGCCAATGCGCTCATGGCCCGGGAAGCCCGGGAAAAGGGCGTGGATCTCACGTTTTCCTTTGATGAAGACGGATTCCTCGCCGAGGCCGCCATTGCCAACGTGGCCATGGTGGACAGACAGGGCCGCATGCTCATGCCGCAGTTCCGGCATGCGCTTCCGGGCACGACGTCCATCAGGGCCATGGAGCTGGCAAAAACGTTCATGCCCGTAGTTCTCACTGATATCACAGAAGAAATACTGGAACAGGCTTCCGAGATTCTGGTACTTGGTACTACATGCGAGTGCGTGGCGGT